>JAZRHG010000052.1:0-99279 GCA_045644625.1 Faecousia sp. | reverse complement strand
CGGCACCAAGGTGCTGACCTTCAAGATTGTACCCAAGGCAGCAAGTATTAACAAACTCACTGCCAAGAGCAAGGCAATTGCTGTTAAGCTGAACCGGGTGACAACCCAGAGCACCGGTTATCAAATTCAGTACAGCACCAGTAGTAAATTTACATCTGCCAAGACGGTGACAGTAGGCAGCTACAAAACAAGCTTTAAGACCATTTCGGGCCTGAAGAAAGGCAAGAAATACTATGTGCGCGTGCGTACTTACAAAACCGTGGGCGGCAAGAAGTATTATTCCAACTGGAGTTCTTACAAGACCGTCAAGACCAAATAACCCAAAAGAGAGTCTCGTTAACCGAGACTCTCTTTTTGCTTATGTACGGGCAGGTCGATTGCCTGCCCGCTGGACTTACTGCATACCCTGCTCGTAAGCCTCAATCATCTTCTTGACCATCTGGCCGCCCACAGAACCGGCCTCGCGGCTGGTCAGGTGACCGTTGTAGCCGTTGGTCAGGTTCACGCCAACCTCGGAAGCAGCCTGCATCTTGAACTTGTCCATAGCTTCACGAGCCTGAGGAATGTTCAACTGATTGTTGTTCTTCATAACTTCTCTCTCCTTTTTTGGCGTCCACTTTTGCAAGCGGGCGTCGCTTTCTTGGAAAGTCCAACACTTTCCGAAGAAAGCATTTTTCTTTCCTTGCACATAGCTTTGCCAAGGAAGAAAAAAATATGATTGTTTCTTTTCGGAAAATGTCACAAAAAATGGAAATTGCTCCGTTGATATTTCAACGGAGCAATGGATTATGGATGTGGTTGCAGAAGCCCAACGGTCACCTGACATTATAAAATCTGGCAGAACTCTACCTGCTCGCCGGTGGGGGAAAGCAACTTAAAGTAGCGGCAACCCTTTTCCCAAAATGTAGGAATGCCCTCAATTCCATCTGTGCAGATGGTGTAGCCCTGCTCCTTGCAGTAGGCATAATCCGCCTCAATATCTTCAGACACAAAGGAGATGTGGTCAATCTTGCCCTGCACGGCTTCGCAGATGGCTTCCTCGTACATCTCATACACAGTATCGCCGTTCTTTAAAAAGTAGGCAGGCGTGTCTCCTGCATAGAAATGCCCAATCACTTCGAAACCTAAAACATCACAATACCACGCCTTGCTGGCTTCCAAATCAGTAACAGCCAAGCCAATGTGGTCCAATTTTCTGCCCTTAATCATAAGAAATTCCTCCTGTTGTACGAATAATTTCATAGAGTGTTGCTATTAAAAAAGTATAACACTTTTTGTCAAATGTCAACAAAAAACTATTTAATTCGGAAAAATATATCGGACAGCAAGCTATCTTGTTAGCAAAATGGCGTCTTTGAGCCGAGGACACTTGCGAGCGGGGCGAAAATAGAATTTATTCAACTAAAGTGGAAAAGAATGCATAAACGCTAAATAACTTGATAAAATACGGAATAAATATACATAAACCGAATATAAAAGAGCTGGTAAAACCTGCAAATGGCAGCGAAAATGAACGCCAGCCGAAGACAAATGTACGGTTTTTATTACAAAAAGTCCCAATTTGTATGGTTTTTGGCGTTTTACACAAGAAAAATAAGAAAAAACAGTATATTTTATATGTGTCATTTCGCAAAATGGATAAATATACTGTTGACAATTTTTTTATCCCAAAGTATAATATAGTGACTATTTTATTTCCATAACTATGCTCTGCTGAGAGAAAGGAAGCTTAGATGAATACAAAAACATTACTTTACATACTCAAGCGAATTGCCTTGGCAATCTTCACCGTTTGGGTTGTGATCACGGTAACCTTCTTTGTTACCCGTGCTGTTCCCGGCGGTCCGTTTTTAGGTGAAAAGGCGCTGAGTGCAGAGGCACAGGCCGCTTTGGAGGCCAAGTATGGCCTGGACAAGCCTGTGTTTGAGCAGTACACCACCTACTTAAAGGATATTGTCACCCGTTTCGATTTCGGTCCTTCTTTGAAAAACCGCGGCCGTGATGTGATTGACATCATCGGCGACGGTATGAAGGTTTCTGTGAAGCTGGGCCTGATTGCCGCTGCCTGTGCAACTGCCATTGGCGTGGTTCTGGGTGCTGTGGCTGCCCTGCGCCGTAATAAGATTATCGATAAGATTATTATGGTGATTACCACCGCCTTCGTGTCCATGCCTTCGTTTATTATGGGTACGCTGCTGCTGCTGGTGTTTGCGTTGGAATTCAAGGTTGTGCCTGCCAACGGCGCAATGGAGGGCGGCTTAATTCTGCCGGTCATTACTTTGGCGCTGTACCCCACCGCGTATATTACCCGTCTGACCCGCAGCTCCATGCTGGACGTTTTGGGTCAGGACTATATCCGTACTGCCCGTGCAAAGGGTGTTTCCGGCGTGAAGATTATTTTCGGTCACGCGCTGAAAAACTCCCTCATTCCCGTTATCACCTACTTAGGACCTATGCTGGCTTACATTGTCACAGGCTCCCTGGTGGTGGAGCAGATTTTTGCAGTCAACGGCATCGGCAGAGCTTTCGTCAGCTCCATTACCGACCGTGACTATCCCCTCATTATGGGCACGACCATCGTGCTGGCAGCCCTCATTGTGATTATGAACCTGATCAGCGACATTATGTATAAGGTTGTTGACCCGAGAATCAACCTGGAGTAAGGAGGAGGCACTATGAAAAATAAAAAATGGAACCTCCCCGGGCTCTCTATGCACGTGGATGTGGATGATTTCATCCCCGCTTCCGGTGAGGAAAAGGAATATATGGTGCAGATGCGCCCCTCTACCACCTTCTTTAAGGACGGTATGAAGCGTCTGCTGAAAAATAAGATTGCAACCGCCAGTATGATTATTGTTATTTTAATTGTATTGGCAGCGATTTTCCTGCCTATGGTCTGGCCCTACAGCTATGATGCAATGTTGGGTGTTACCCCCGGTCGTCCTGTGGACCCCAGCTATAACAACCTGTCTCCGATGACCTACGGCGACACTGAGCTTGTGAATATGCTGGGCTATGTCAACGCCGGTGAGTATCTCTTCCCCTCCACCGAAGAGGACCGGGCAGAAAGGCTTGCGCAGGCGGAGGCGCTTTTGGCAGCATACAATGCAGACAAAGCAGGCCTGGAAGCCTTTGCCGCTTTGCAGGATACACTGCCGGAAGGCGCTACCTACACAGACCGCGACGGCGTGATTCCCAGAAGCTTCAAAGACGGCAAGCAGATTACCGATTGGCTGTGGGAAGTTGATAGCTTCGGCAACGGCAAACGCACTCCCGGCGATGCAAAGATTTTCGAGAGCGAGCAGGGCGTGCATGTGGTTTGCCTTGGTGGCTACGAGGGCGAGACCCAGTCGGTTTTCCCCCATTTCTTCGGCACAGACTCTCAAGGTCGTGACTACTTTATCCGCGTGGTTTACGGCGCCAGAATTTCTCTGGCAGTCGGCCTGTTTGCCAGCCTCATTGTGCTGGTGATTGGTATGACCATCGGTTCCATTGCCGGCTACATCGGCGGTAAAGTGGACCTGATTATCATGCGTATTGTCGACATTATTTATTCTCTGCCGGATACGTTGATGGTTATTTTGCTGGCTTCTGTTATGAAGGTGGCTTTGGGCAGTGCCATTGAAGGAACAATCCTTGAAAAGCTGGGCGGCAATATGATCAGCCTGTTTTTGGTGTTTGCCCTGCTGTACTGGGTATCTATGTCCCGCTTAATCCGCGGTCAGATTCTTTCTTTGCGTGAGCAGGAATACGTATTAGCTTCCCAGTCTGCCGGCGCAAAGCCCGGTTGGATTATCCGCAAGCACTTGCTGCCCAACTGCATCAGCGTGGTGATTATCTCCACCGCTTTGCAAATCCCCAGCGCAATTTTCACGGAAAGCTACCTGTCCTTCCTGGGCCTGGGCGTCAATGCTCCCATGCCTTCTCTGGGCTCTTTGGCTTCCGATGCCCTCAACGGCATCACCAGCTATCCTTCCAGACTGGTGATTCCCGCGATTACCATTTCTCTCATCGTTTTGTCGCTGAATCTGTTTGGCGATGGCTTGCGGGACGCATTCGACCCCAAGCTGAAGCACTAAGGAGGTAAGCGATATGGCAATGTTAGAAGTAAAAGACCTGCGCACCTCGTTCTTCACCCCCGCTGGTGAAGTCAAGGCTGTCAATGGTGTCAGCTTTAACCTGGAAAAAGGTAAGGTTTTGGGCATTGTGGGTGAGTCCGGTTCCGGCAAGTCCGTCACCGCGTACTCCATTATGCAGATTTTGGAAAAGACCGGCAAAATTGTCGGCGGTTCCATCAAGTTTAACGGGGAAGAGCTGGTCGACTCCGGCGAAAAGAAAATGAAGGAAATTCGCGGCAACAAGATTTCCATCATCTTCCAGGACCCTATGACCTCCTTAAACCCCACCTATACCATCGGCCATCAGCTGATGGAAGCAATTCTACTGCACACCAACCGCGATAAGAAACAGTCTTATGCCCGGGCGGTGGAAATGCTCCGGCTGGTTAACATCAACGAGCCGGAAAAGAGAATGAAGCAGTATCCCTTCGAGCTTTCCGGCGGTATGCGCCAGAGAGTGATGATTGCGATGGCATTGGCTTGTGAGCCGGATATTCTGATTGCTGACGAGCCCACCACAGCTTTGGACGTGACCATTCAGGCACAGATTTTGGAGCTGATGCAGTCCCTGCAGAAGGAACTGGGTATGGCAATCATTATGATCACCCACGACTTGGGTGTGGTTGCCCAGCTTTGTGATGAAGTGGTGGTTATGTATGCCGGTTCTATCTGTGAGCAGGGCACTGCTGACGAGATTTTCTACAACCCCAAGCACGAATACACCAAGGGTCTGATGCGTTCCATTCCCACAGTCAACAATGATGACTGCAAGTTGGAGCCCATTTCCGGCACACCCATTGACCTTCTGAATATGCCTGCCGGCTGTCCCTTTGCACCCCGCTGCGATGCGGCAATGAAAATCTGCCTGCGGGAGCGCTGCCCCCGTATGGAAATCAACGGCGACCACGCAGCTGCCTGCTGGGTGAATGTGAAAAACGAAATGCAGGCTCAGGAAGGCGGTGAGGAAGAATGAGCAAGTCCGATATTTTGGTTGAGGTTAAAAACCTGAAGGAATACTTTAATATCAGCACCGGTATGTTCTCCTCCAAGCCCCTAAAGGCTGTGGATGATGTATCTTTCGCCATCCGTAAGGGCGAAACCTTGGGCCTTGTGGGTGAGTCCGGCTGCGGCAAAACCACCGTTGGCAGAACACTTTTGCACCTGTATAAGCCCACTGCCGGTGAGATTTGGTTTGACGGAAAGAAGATTGAAACCAAGCAGGATATTGCCGAGTACCGGAAAAAGACGGCTATGGTTTTCCAGGATCCCTATTCTTCCTTAAACCCCCGTATGACCGTTTCCGACATTATCGCAGAGCCTTTGGATGTGCATAAAATGTACGGGGGCAAGGAAGAGCGTATGGAAAAGGTGCTGGAGATGATGGCGAAGGTGGGCTTAAACTCCGAGCATGCCAACCGGTATGCCCACGAGTTCTCCGGCGGTCAGCGCCAGCGTATCGGTATTGCCCGTTCTTTGGTAACCGGTCCTGAGTTTGTTGTCTGTGACGAGCCGGTTTCCGCTTTGGACGTTTCCATTCAGGCGCAGGTCATCAATATGTTTGATGAACTGCAGGACCAGATGGACCTGACCTATTTATTTATTGCCCACGATTTGCTGGTCGTCCGGCATATTTCCGACCGGATTGCCGTAATGTATTTGGGTAAGCTGGTGGAGCTGGCAGATGCTAAGGAGATTTATGATCATCCCTTGCATCCCTACTCCAAGAGCCTGATGTCTGCCGTTCCTGTGCCCGATCCGCAGATTGCAAGAGCCAATCAGCGTGTGGTGCTTCACGGCGATATTCCCAGCCCCTTGAATGCACCTTCCGGCTGTCCCTTCCGTACCCGTTGCCCCTACGCCTGCGATGCCTGCGCAGAGGCAATGCCGGAGCTGAAGGAACTGTCCCCCGGTCACTTTGTGGCTTGCCACAAGGCAGAAGAAATCAACTAAGCGTTGTCATTGCGAGGAGCCGTAGGCGACGTGGCAATCTCGTGCAAATTGTCCGGGAGATTCCCACGCCTGCTGTCGCAGGCTCGGAATGACCGATAAATTTGTTTCGTTCCTGTTTTTGGTGTGCCGTACCAAATCAGGTATGAATATATATGGTAAACCCAATTTTAAATTAAGAAAGGAAACCAAGAAAATGAAGAAACTGATTGCATTGGTTTTGGCATTTGTTCTGGTTCTCGGTCTGGTTGCATGTGGCGGCGCTCCTGCTACCACTACCACCACTGCTCCTGCAGGGACTGAGGGCACCACAACTGCTAAGCCCACCACTCCCGAAGAGATCGAAGCTGCAAATGCTGAGATCCGTTACGCTATGGGTCTGCTGTTGGACCGTAACTACATCGTAGAGTCCGTTTCCCAGGCTGGCGAAAAGCCCGCTAACTCCTTCGTTGCTGACGGCATGGCCGACTTTGGCGGCGGCAACTTCGCTCTGAATGCTGGCGAAGGCGAAGGCAAGGGCTACTACAGCGTTGATGTAGCTAAGTTCCAGGCTAACTTTGATGAGGCTCTGGAGATCCTGAAGAAGTACTACGACTTCGACGGCACCAAGTTCACCAACGTTCCCACTCTGAACTACCTGTACAACACCTCCGATGCTCACAAGGCTATCGGCGAGTACATCCAGGGCGCTCTGGCTGCTGTGGGTATCACCATGAACCTGGAGAACCAGGAGTGGAACACCTTCCTGAACACCCGTAAGGACGGCCAGTACTCCGTTGCCCGTAACGGTTGGGTTGCTGACTACACCGACCCCATCTGCTTCCTGGATATGTGGGTTTCCGGTTCCGGTAACAACGACGTCCAGTTCGGCAAGGGCGCTCACAAGGATCTGAAGATGTACAACCTGGACCTGACCGCATACGGTCTGGACATCAAGGTTGAGAACGGCACCTGGGCTGAGACCTATGACGTTCTGATCGCTGAGATCAAGAAGTGCACCAACGACGAAAACCGTTTTGCTATGATGCACTTGGCAGAAGATATGCTGATGGCTACCGGCTGCCTGACTCCTATCTACTACTACACTGACCTGTACATGGCAAGCTCCAAGATCGAGGGCTTCTACTCCATCCCCTTGGGCTACAAGTACTTTATGGGCACCACTGTTGAGGGCAAGGGCGACTCCCTGGCTATCTGCCTGGCTTCCGAGCCCGACACCATCGACCCCGCTCTGAACTCCGCTGTTGACGGCGCTACCATGCTGGTTCACCTGTTCGCAGGTCTGGCTAAGTGGCAGCAGAACGAAGACGGCACTCTGAGCGTGGTTGCTGACTGCGCTACCGAGCTGCCCGAGGGTAAGGTTAACGAAGACGGCACCGTTACCTACACCTACACTCTGAAGGACGGCCTGAAGTGGTCCGACGGCAAGGATATGTCCGCTAAGGACTTCGAGTTCGCATGGAAGCGCGCTGCATCTACTGAGCTGGGTGCTGACTACGGCTACATGTTCGAAGTTATCAAGGGCTACGGCACTGAGAACAAGGAAGACCTGGCTGTTGTTGCTACCGACGACAAGACTCTGGAAGTCACCCTGAACAACGCTGTTTCCTACTGGAACGAGCTGCTGGCATTCCCCACCTACTTCCCCGTTCGCGAGGATGTAGTTGCTAACGAGGGCTGGGCTACTTCTCCCGAGACCTACGTCAGCAACGGTGCTTACACTCTGTCTGCTTGGGAGCATGACTCCGTCATCACTCTGACTAAGAGCGAGACCTATCACGATGCTGCTAACGTTTCTATGAACGAGCTGAAGCTGTATCTGTCTGATGATGCTAACAACATGCTGACCAACTACAAGAACGGCGACTGGCTGTTCATCGACGACGTTCCCACCAACGAGATTGCTGCTCTGAAGACCGAGTATCCCGAAGAGTTCGTGATTGCCGGCCAGATTGGTACTTACTACGTCTGCTGGAACGTGAACGAGAACCTGCTGCCCCAATAATTGGGAAAGCTTCCAATAATAAAGGTCGAGCCTACTTCGGTAGGCTCGATTTTTTTGTTGTAAAGGCGGGCAAGCCGTGGTAAAATAGAGTCCTGAATACATATTAGGAGCAAATTATGGGAAAAGTGCGATTAAATGATGATGCGGCATTGGTTGCCAGCATCAAGGAAGGCCTGAAACAAAAAGGGGGCTATTGCCCCTGCCGTCTGGAACGGAAACCTGAGTACAAGTGCATTTGTGGGGAATTTAAGGCGCAAATGGCTGACCCGGATTTTGAGGGCTACTGCCACTGTTTGCTATACTACAAGGAAAAAGGTTGAGTTATGGAAAAAAGAGAAGAAAAATTGACAATTGGCAGTGTTTTGTGGGGATTTGAGGTGATTTCCTGTCAGGAAATTCCTTCTGTGCCCACAACTGTATATATGCTGCGCCACCAGAAAACCGGCGCACAGGTGCTATACTCCGGCAGAGATTGCGAAAACAAAACCTTTGCTATTGCCTTTGAAACCTTGCCGGAGGACCACACCGGTGTGTTTCATATTTTGGAGCATAGTGTGCTCAACGGCTCGGAAAAATATCCGGTAAAAGAGCCCTTTGTCAATCTGCTCCAAAGCTCGCTGCAGACGTTTTTAAATGCGATGACCTTCCCGGATAAGACGGTGTATCCCGTTTCCAGCCGTAACCAGCAGGATTTTGAAAACCTGATGCGAGTGTATTTAGACGGTGTGTTCCGTCCTGCCATCTATAAAAAACCGGAGATTTTCCGGCAGGAGGGCTGGCACTACCAAATGGAAAGCGCCGACAAAGCCCCCGCCTATAACGGCGTGGTGTTCAGCGAAATGAAGGGTGCGTTTTCAAATGTGGATAACCTGATGGAGCAGTACACCCAGCAGATGTTGTTTCCGGATAACTGCTATGGCTACTGCAGTGGCGGTGACCCGGCGCATATCCCGGAGCTGACCTACGAGCATTTTATCCGCACCCATCAGCGGTTTTATCACCCCTCCAACGCCAAAATTTTCTTAGACGGCGATATGGCGCTTGCGCCTATTTTGGAATATTTGGATACGGAGTATTTTTCCGGCTATGCCTATCAGAAGGCAGACTTTGAGATGGTTGACCAAAAGCCGGTGCAAAAAACAATGAAGCTTTCCTATCAGGTCACGGAAGAGCAGGAACAGTTCTCCCATTTGGTGCTTTCCAAAATCATCTGCAAATATGACGACTTGGAAGAAATTTACGCTGCAAAATTGCTCTGTGACTATCTCACCGGCTCCAATGAAGCGCCCCTGCAACGGGCAATTTTGGAGGCGGGTTTGGGCCAGGATGTGTCCGTGGATTTCTCCGACGGCGTTTACCAGCCTTTTGTAGAATTCCGTGTGCGGAATACAAAGCCCGAGCATTTTGACAAAATCTGCGGGGTGTTGCGGGAAACTGTAAAGACACAGATTGCGCAGGGGTTGGATAAAGAATCTCTGCTGGCATCTTTGGAACGGTATGCTTTCCGCTGCAGAGAGGTGGACGAGCCCTACGGCTTGATGCTTTGCCTGAAAGCGCTGGATACCTGGCTTTACGGCGGCGACCCCACAGCCCACTGGAATACCGAGCCCATCTTTGCCGCCCTGCGGGAAAAGTTAGAAGGGGATTACTTTCCTATGCTTCTTGAGAAGATGCTGGGAGACCCGGATGCTATGTGCCGTTTGGAGGTGCTTCCGTCCAACACTAAGGGTCAGCAGGAGGCTGCCAGGGAGCGTGAAAAGCTTCATAAGCTGTTTGATGGGTGGTCCGATGAAGAACGTCGGCAGGTGATGGCGGATTATGAGAAGATGACCGCCTTCCAGCAGACGCCGGACTCGGAGGCGGCGTTGGCGTGCCTGCCCAGCCTGAATTTGGCAGACATTCCCTTGCGTCCGCAAGAGGTAAAAAGCACTGCATCACAAATTGCAAATTGTCCTTTTGTAAAAACCCACATTGATACCCACGGCATTGTATATTTGAATTTGTATTTTTCCTTGGCAGATTTCACGCCGGAGCAGCTTCAAATGACAGAGGTGATGAACACTGCGCTGGGTGAGCTTTCCACAAAGCAATTTGCCGGTGTAAAGCTGCAAAGCCAAATCAAAACCTGGTTGGGCGGCTTCCAGACAAAGATTGAACTGATGGCTCCCGAGGGACAGGTGGAAGAATGCACCCCCTATTTGGCAGTTTCCGTGTCCATGCTGGAGGAAAATGCCCCCAAGGCACTGGAACTGCTGGCGGAAATTCTCTTAAATACCCGATTTGCCGAAGTTGACCGTATGGAAGAGCTACTACGGCAAAACGAGTATTATATGAAGCAGTCTCTCATTAGCAGCGGACACTCCTATGCAGTCACCAAGGCACTATCCGCCTTCAGTGTGCTGGGTACGCTGAAAGAGGCGCTATCCGGAGAGACCAGCATCCGTTGGCTGACGGAATTTTTGGAAACCTTCCGGGAAAACGGGCAGGAGATTATGCAGTCCCTTGCCCAATTGGCAGAGAAAATTTTCTGCCGCAGCCGTTTGGTGCTGGGCGCAGGCGGTCAGATTGCAGAAAGTCAGCTTTCAGAATTTTTGCAGAAGCTGCCGGAGGGCAGTTCCGTGAAGCCTTTGCAGCGAACTGCCAGCGGCGAAAAGCAAAACGGGATAGAGATACCCTCCCGGGTCAATTATTGCGCAATGGGACATAACCTGAATGCAATGGGCGAAAAATTTACCGGCTCAGCGGTTGTGCTCAGCTCGATGATGTCCTTTAGTTACCTTTGGAATGCAGTTCGGGTGCAGGGTGGCGCTTATGGCACCGGTATGGCAGCCCGTGTCACCGGCGATGTGCTGTGCTATTCCTACCGCGACCCCAGTCCGGAAAAAACCTTGGAAACCTTCGGTCATATGGCAGATTTCCTGGAAGATTTTTGCAATTCCGGCGCGTCCTTAGATGACCTGATTATCGGCTCTGTGAACAGTACCGACCCCTTGATTGGACCCGGTCAGCATTGCCAGAATGCCTGCCTGCGTTATCTCAAGGGCAAGACCTTTGAGGACGTGTGTCAGGTGCGAAAAGAAATTCTGGAGACCACTCTGGACGATTTCCGGGCATTTGTGGAAATTCTGCGTACCTTTGCTGGGGAGGGCGCTGTGTGCGTGGTCGGCGAAAAAACTGTGGTTGATACTCTAAAATAAGAAAAAGCACTCCAAATGGAGTGCTTTTTTTATACGCAAAACTGATTGAAATATTCGTAAAGAGGAATGAGCTTTTTCAAAAATTCCCGGACACGGATGCCCAAATCCGGACCGAAGGTGTCAGGAGAAAATTCCTCGCTGACCGTACATTCTATATCCCCACGCCAGGAGAACAAGTCGGCAAGCTCCGGTGCGGGCGCAGGTTTGGGAGGACGCTTGTAGTGCTGGGCAGTCACCGGTACGCCGGTGGCTTTTTCTGTCTTTTTCAAAAGAGACAGAATTTCCTTGGGCTTTTCCGCCCAGTGATTTCGCATAGCTTCCAAAACGGCAGTCCGGGGCTTCCAGAAAACAAAGCCGTAGCTGATGCCCTCCGGACGAATTTCAAAGTACAGACAGGGGTTTTCTGCCCACCACTCCACGTCCTGTCGAATGCAAATCCACAGGCTTTCTTTGTAGGGCAGGGGGTGGTGCATCCGGGCATCCCGATAAATCCGGCTGACCTTCAGAAGATTTCCGGGTCTATTCAAAAAGGGCTGAAACAAATCCTTGCCCAATGCCTTCATCGGCTCATATAAATGGTTTACATAATCTTTCTTATGGTCTAAAAACCATTCCCGATTGTTGTTCATACGGATTCCCCATAGAAAATCCACCGTCTCGGGAGAAAAACCCACAAACATTGTATCCACCTCATTTCTCTTTTCTTTATCATACCCTTTTTTGAAAAAATTTGCAAGTGTATTGACTTTGGGTGTATAATGAAAGTAGATACAAAAGGAGGTAATATTTATGGTATATCGTATGCAGGTGGCAGGACTGTGGCGGGAGCTGCCTATTTGTCCGGTCTCCGACACCTTATCCATTGCCGGTTTTGTCATTTTTGGAGACCAGGAGCTGACCGTTGCCTGCGCCAAGGCGCTTTTAGAGCGGGCACCGGAGTATGACTACATCATCACCGCCGAGGCAAAGGGCATTCCCTTGGGCCACGAAATGGCGCGGCAGACCGGTGCGAAAAAGTACTTTTTGGCGCGCAAAGCCCCCAAGTTGTATATGACCGGCGTGTTCGAGTCCACTGTCAAGTCCATCACCACCGCCAAGGAGCAGACCCTGTATTTAGACACTGCCGATGCAGAGCTGATGAAGGGCAAAAAAATCTTAATCGTGGATGATGTGATTTCCACCGGCGAGAGCCTGAAGGCCTTGGAAGTGCTGGTAGAAAAAGCGGGTGGTATTGTTGCCGGACGCATGGCAATTCTTGCTGAGGGTGACGCCCAAAACCGGGATGATATTATTTATTTACATAAATTACCCCTGTTTCATCCCGACGGAACTGTGATGGAATAAGGAAAATAAAATACGAAAAACCATTGAGGCATCTCAGGAAACTGAGGTGCCTTTTGGATTCCGTTTGGATTCCCAGAAGAAAGGAACTGAAAAGAAAGGAAAAGAAAAGAGAAGAAATGAAGAGAATATAGAGGAACTGAGCGGAGAGGAAAAGAAAGCCGGTTTCCCTTTGGAATCCGGCGTAGCGCGCCCGCCCACTTTGATATTTACATTGGGATTTATTTTTGGTATAATAACAAAAATATGCCTTGGAGATGATTGGTATGGAATTTTCCAATACATACGCAAATATTCGGCTGGATGTCATCCGAAACAACTATCGGGCAATCCGGCAAAAAGCCGGTGTGCCGGTAATGGCGGTGGTGAAGGCTGATGCCTACGGTCACGGCGCAGTGGCGGTTGCCAAATGCTTAGAGCCGGAGTGCGACTTTTTCGGCGTTGCCAATGTGGCAGAAGGTTTGCAGCTGCGCAATGCGGGCATTGGGGCGCCTGTTTTGGTGCTGGGACATGTGCATCCCGACCTGTTTTCCGTGATGATACAGCAGGATATTCGTCCCACGATTTTTACCTTGGAGGATGCAAAGACACTGTCCCGGCAGGCAACTGCTTTGGGAAAGTCTGCCCGCTTCCATATTGCCGTGGATACGGGAATGAACCGAATTGGCTTTATGCCCACCGAGGAAAGCGCAGATATCTGTAAAGAGATTTGCGCCCTGCCCAATTTGACTGCAGAGGGCTTGTTCACCCATTTTGCCACGGCAGATACAGAAAATCTGGACAATACCCACGCACAGGTTGCCAAATTGCAGGACTTTTACAAAATGCTGCAGACCCGTGGCGTAGAAATTCCCCTTTGCCACCTGGACAACTCTGCCGGCATTATGAACTTCGGCACTTGCGGACAAATGGTCCGTGCAGGCATTATTCTGTATGGCCTGTACCCCAGTGACCAGGTGGACAAATCCTTGCTGGAAATCCAGCCTGCCTTAAGCTGGCACGCAATGGTCAGCCACATTAAGACATTACCTGCAGGCTGCCCCATCAGCTATGGCGGCACCTATGTGACGGAAAAGGAGACTGTGGTGGCGACAGTTTCTGCCGGCTATGCCGACGGCTACCGCAGATGTTTGTCCTCCAAATTTTATGTGCTGATTAACGGAAAGAAAGCCCCGATTTTGGGCAGAGTCTGTATGGACCAGTTTATGGTGGATATAACCGATATTCCGGGTGTGGGCGTTGGGGATGATGTGGTTTTGCTGGGCAAAAGCGGAGCGGAAACCATCACTGCCGAAGCTTTGGCGGAGGCTTCCCAAAGCTTCAACTATGAGCAGCTTTGCGATATTTCTCAGCGCGTCAGCCGCGTTTATTACGAAGGCGACCGGGAAGTGGAAAGAATCAATTACCTTCTGTAATCAGAAAGGCTAAAATGCCGCGTAAGTGGTTAAGATTGGATACAAAAGGGGAGAGGGAAGATGCAGGAAATGACAGTAGCGCAGGCTGCTGAAAGAATTATCCATCAGGTAAAAAAGGTTATCGTGGGTAAAGACGATGTGCTTTTATGGGTGCTGACCGGAATTTTGGCACAGGGACATATTCTGCTGGAGGATATTCCCGGCGTGGGCAAAACCACCATGGCAATTGCCTTTTCCCGGGCGCTGGGTTTAAGCCATAACCGTGTGCAGTTCACCCCGGATGTGTTGCCCTCGGATGTGACCGGTTACAGCGTTTTGGAGCAGGGGACCGGTAAAATGACCTACCGACCCGGCGCGGTGCTTTGCAATCTGTTCTTGGCAGATGAATTAAACCGCGCCACCTCCCGCACCCAGTCTGCCCTTTTGGAGGCAATGGAGGAAAATCAGGTCACGGTGGACGGCGTCAGCTATTCTCTTCCCCAGCCCTTTGTGGTGATTGCCACTCAAAATCCGGTGGGCGCGGCAGGTACCCAGCTGCTTCCCGACAGTCAGATTGACCGGTTTATGGTCCGCCTGTCTTTAGGCTATCCGCTGCCGAAGGATGAGGTGCAGATGGTGCTCAGCCGGCAGAATGCAGTGCCTATGGCGCAGGTGGAGCAGGTGTTCGATGCACAGAATTTGCAACTGCTGCAAAAAACCGTTGCGGAAACTTATGTATCCGAGGCAGTGGCGGAATATGTGGTGAAGCTGATGGATGCCACCCGCCGCCAGCAGCAGCTTCTGCGGGGTGCATCTCCCCGCGCAACATTGGCAGTGGTGGCGATGGCAAAGGCAATGGCGCAGCTGCACGGGCGGGATTATGTTGTTCCCAAGGATGTGCAGGAGGTTTTGACGGTGACTTTGGCCCACCGCCTGCAGACAGCGCCGGATACAGAGGATACTGCGGAGGATGTGCTGCGTCAGCTGCTGAAGAATATCCCCGCCCCTAAATTGCGCTGATATGTGGACGCGCAGAGTGATTTATCTTGCCAGCCTGATTGGTGCGCTGGTGTTTTTCGGTGTTTACAGGGAGTGGTTCTCCTGCCTTTTGCTGTGGGTGATTATTTTTCTGCCCTGGCTGTCTCTTGCGTTGAGCTTGCCGGCAATGCGCACGGCAAAAGTATCTATTCGCTGTCCCGACCAGGTGCAGGTGGATACCCCGGTGCGTACCGCCTTGCAGGTGGATTGCAAATACCCCGCGCCCCGGGTGCAAAGCAAGTTGCGTTTGCACAATCTGCTCACCGATGTGCGGTATGTGGGTCTACCCGGAGAACGGGTTCCCACCAATCAGTGCGGTTGTATGGTGCTCAGCTGGGAGAAAATTGTTATCTATGATTATTTGGGCCTGTTCCGAAAGGTGATAACCGAGGGACAGGGCAGTCAAATCCATATATTTCCAAAGCCTGTGAAAAGCAAAATGCCCTCTGCCCAGTCCGATGGTTTGGTGCACGCCTGGCGGGCAAAACCCGGTGGCGGCTTCGCGGAAAACCGGGAGCTTCGTCTGTACCGCCCGGGGGATAACTTGCGGCACATTCACTGGAAGCTCACCGCAAAGGTGGGGAAATTCATTTACGCAGAGCCCATCGAGCCGGTGCAGCAGGGATACCTGCTGAGTGTGTGCTTAAGCGGTGATTTGGAGGATAAGTTAGGGCGGCTTTTGTATTTAAGCCGCTATTTGCTGTCGCAGGAAACACCCCATCAGGTGCAGTGCAAAGCAGAAAATACCACCGTTACCTTTTCTGTCACCGACACGGATAGCCTGAACAAGGGTATGGGGGAGATTTTGCGGCAAAAGCCTATGAAGACCGAGCAGAAATTCTCTGCCCAGGGCGTCTTGTGGCATCACCACATTGGAGGTGGACGGCAATGAGGCGTGAAAAAATGATTACTGCCCTGTGGGCTGCTGTTTTCAGCTTTCTGCTTAGCTTTTCGGCGGTGGCGGGACTGGTTTCGGCATTCCAGATGCAGGTTTCCGTGGCAACACTTGCCTGGGTCTGCCTGTTTGCTTCGCTACTTGGCGCAGCCTGTTACAGCCTGCCTTTGGGACTGCTTCCGCCGGCAGCACTTGCGTTGGGATTAGGCTATTATTACAATACCGGCGCATTGGCGCAGTCGGCAGAGTCTTTGCTGTACCGTTTGTCCCGACAGTACCATCAGGGGTACGGATGGGGGATTATCCGTTGGAGTGGGCGGGTTGCCGAGGAAATGGAACAGACCCTGCCGCTGATTTTATGTCTGCTGGGCGTTTGGATAGCAATTTTTATCTGCCGGGGAATTTGCCGGAGAAAGTGGATGATTTTCGGCTTTATTCCGGATGTTTTGTGCCTGGCAGCTTGTTTTGTGGTCAATGACACACCGCCGGATACGGTATTTTTGTTTCTGCAAATGTTATGCCTGATTGTCCTGCTGCTGACCGGCGGCGTTCGCCGGCGGGATGCGGCGCAGGGAAACCGGCTGACAATGCTCGCCCTGCCGGCAACGGCTTTGGCACTTTTGGTGCTGTTTGCCTGTGTGCCAAGACAGAATTATTCCAATGAAAATGCGGTAAAATTCAGTAAGTTTTTTACAGAATCCAAAATTGTGCAAACCCTTTTGGGCAACGCCGACGATGACCACAGCCAGACAGGCAATGTGGATTTGACCCAGGTGGGCTACAATGTGCAAAGTCAAGCCAAAGTGATGGAAGTGAAAGCGGATTTTACCGGCACGCTATACCTGCGGGGCCGCGCTTTGGATGTATATGACGGTGTGAGCTGGACCAGGGGCGATGTGTACAATTTATCGGATTTAATCTGGCCGTCGGCGCTGGAAAGCGCGGGCACGGTGACGATTGCCACCAAATACGCCCACAGTATGCTCTATGTGCCGTATTATGCCACATCCAAGAATATGCGGGAAAGCGCGTTTGGCGTGGAAAACGGAAACAAACTGACAGAGTATTCCTTCAGCACCTTGGCCATGCCTGATGCCGATGCGCTGGAGCAGTACCGCGCCGATGCAGGTCAGTTGCGGAATTTTATGAGTCAGTATATCCGCCTGCCGGAGGCGGTGCAGACCTGGGCGACACCTGTTGTAATGAAAGCAACCGGGGAAATCAAGGATGTGCAGGAAACCGCGCAAGCCATTGCAGGCTTTGTACGCAATTCGGCAACCTATGATACCAACACGCCCCGAATGCCCCGGCGCGGGCAGGATTTTGCCCGGTGGTTTTTAGAAGATAGCGACACGGGCTATTGTGTGCATTTTGCCACGGCTACCACAGTGCTGCTGCAGGCAGCCGGCATCCCCGCCCGCTATGTCACCGGTTATATGGTGCAGGCGGTAAAAGGGGAGATGGTGGAGGTGACCGGCAGGCAAGCGCATGCCTGGTGCGAGTATTGGCTGCCCGGCTTCGGCTGGACGGTTTTGGAGTCCACGCCGTCGGACTGGCTGGCAGCGCCACCCCAGGGGTCGGAATCCCGCCCTGCACAAACACCGGAGCAGACAACTCCGGAGCATTCCCAAAATCAGGTTACAGCGCCGCAAAAGGTGACGGTTACCAAGGATATTTCCCTTGCGGCGGTATTGCTGTTTGTGTTGGCGGCAGCGGTTTGGGGGCAGTATGCCCTGCGCCGGTGCGTTGACAAAAAGCGCCTAAAAAAGGGGAATGCCAATGCCCGGGCCCTTGCCCACTGGCAGTATGCATTGCTTTTGGCGCGGCATTTGAAAGAGCCTGTGTCCCAGGTGTTGCAAAGCCTGGCGGAAAAGGCAAAATTCAGCCAGTACACCCTGACAGAGCCGGAATTGGCGGCATTTATCGGGTATGAAAACGATGCTGTTGCAAGGCTCAAAAAGAAAAATATATTTATTCGGCTATATAACCGCCTGATTTTATCCCTGTATTAAAAAAGAAACTGTAGAAAATCGGTTTCTTCCTGCATTTTTTTGTTGCGAAATCAAAAAAATATTTGTATAATGGTGCTATATTTTTGAAAATGGAGGATGTAGTATGAATTGTAATGTTCGTCCTGAGAATATGGAACGTATCACCACCAAAGCTTTGGCAGATGCCTTTATCGAAGAACAGGTCGCTGCCGTCCGCGCCCAGGTGGGTGATAAGAAGGTGCTGCTGGCGCTTAGTGGCGGCGTTGATTCCTCTGTGGTTGCCGCGCTTCTGATTAAGGCAATCGGCAAGCAGCTGATTTGCGTCCACGTTAACCACGGCCTGATGCGTAAGGATGAGTCCGAGGGTGTAATCCGGATGTTTAAGGACGGCTTGGATGCCAACCTGATTTATGTGGATGCCACCGACCATTTCTTAGGCTTGCTGGCAGGCGTTTCCGAGCCGGAAAAGAAGCGGAAAATTATCGGCAAGGAATTTATCACCGTGTTTGCCGACGAGGCCCGCAAGTTAGAGGGCATTTCCTTCCTGGCGCAGGGCACCATTTACCCCGATATTTTGGAGTCTATGAAGGCTGCCGAGGGCAAAAAGGCTGTAAAGTCTCACCACAATGTGGGCGGCCTGCCGGAGGATTTGCAGTTTGAGCTGGTGGAGCCCATCAAGCTTTTGTACAAGGACGAGGTCCGCGTGGTTGGTGAGGCTTTGGGTCTGCCCCATGCAATGGTCTACCGTCAGCCCTTCCCCGGTCCCGGTCTGGGCGTGCGCTGCTTAGGCGCCATCACCCGCGACCGTCTGGAGGCGCTGCGTGAGGCAGATGCCATTTTGCGTGAGGAGTTTGACAAGTGCGGTTTGAACGAGAAGGTTTGGCAGTACTTTATTGCCGTGCCGGATATTAAGAGTGTTGGCGTTCGTGACGAAAGCCGCTATGAGGGCTGGCCTGCCATCATCCGCGCGGTCAACACCAAGGATGCCATGACCGCCACCATCGAGGAGATTCCTTACGAAATCCTGCACAAGATTACCTACCGGATTACCCACGAGGTAGAGGGCATCAACCGCGTCCTGCTGGACCTGACACCCAAGCCCATCGGCACCATCGAGTGGGAATAAATCAACTGTCATCGTACAACCCAAATTATTCTCAAAAGAACAATTTGGATTATTCTCTGACATCATAAAAATATGCCATCTGCGAACATTCGCAGGTGGGATTTTTTATACTTATTCCCACTGGGTGGTGCCCACGGGCTTGGGTTATTGGCTGAATAGCTAACTTATTATATCTACTAATATAAGTCCATTAACTACTGCTAAGAGGATATTTATGATTGTCCTTTTTAGAATAGGTGTTAGTGTACTTTGATAGGAATCTCTCGCATTCTCTAAGTTCTCAAAAAGGGCAAGCCTGCGCATCCTGAGAAAGTCCAAGAAGAATAAGATATAACGACCTTGCGTGGTACGGGTTCTACGGAAGATGTAAGGCCGCTTTTTGTTCTTATATTGCTCTTGGAACTCCTTTTGGTTGACCTCATTTTTGATAGCAATCTCCGCTTTTTACCACAAAACTTAGTACCCTGACAAATCGGGAAAAGAGGAAACCGGAAGCCTGGTTTTTACTGTGGAAGAATATTTCGTGTATATATGGAAAAATAAAGCAGATTCGACAGAAAAGGACAGGGAAAATGAGTTGATTTTTGTATACTGTTGATGTATAATACATAATGTATGATTATGGGCTAATATGCCCTTTTATGGACTTTTTATAGACGAGGTACGGTATGAATGTTCCTTTCTCTCCCCCTGATATTTCTGAATTAGAGGTGCAGGAAGTCGCAGAAGCTTTGCGCTCCGGCTGGATCACCACAGGACCCAGAACCAAGCAACTGGAAAAGAATATTGCAGCCTATACAGGCGCTGCTGGCTGTGTCTGCCTGAACTCCCAAACTGCATGCGCAGAGATGGCACTGCGGGTACTGGGTGTTGGCCCCGGTGACGAGGTCATTGTACCTGCCTATACATATACAGCTTCTGCCTCCGTTATTTGCCATGTGGGCGCAAAACCGGTACTCATCGACTGTCAGAAGGATAGCCTGCAGATGGACTATGATGCTGTGGAAACAGCCATCAACGAAAACACCAAGGCGATCATTCCTGTGGACTTGGCAGGCATTCCTTGCGATTACGACAGAATTTTCAAAATCGTAGAAAAAAAGAAGGCGTTGTTTAAGCCAAACTCCCATATCCAGAAAGCACTGGGCAGAGTGGCGGTCATGGCAGATACTGCCCATGCCTTTGGCGCAAAGCTGGGAGATGTTATGCTGGGCGCTGTGGCAGACTTCTCTTCTTTCTCTTTCTATGCGGTAAAGAATTTGACTACCGCGGAAGGCGGCGCGCTCACTTGGCGCGCTATCGAGGGGATCTCCAGTGAAGACATTTATAAGAAGCTGCAGCTTTTGTCTCTGCATGGCCAGAGCAAGGACGCTTTGGCAAAGACCCAGCTGGGCGCATGGGAGTATGATGTTATCGGCACTTGGTACAAGTGTAATATGACTGATGTGACTGCAGCCATTGGCTTGAAGCAGCTGGAACGGTATCCCGCTATGCAGGAGCGCAGACAGGAGATTATTGGGAAATATGATGCCGCATTGCAGCCTTTGGGCGTAGAGGTGCTGACGCACTATACCGATGCATACCGGTCCTCCGGTCATTTGTACCTGACTCGCGTTCCCGGCATTACCCCGGAGCAGCGCAATGAGATTATTATCAAGATGGCAGAGGCCGGGATTGCCTGCAATGTCCACTATAAGCCTTTGCCTATGCATACAGCGTATAAGAATTTGGGCTGGGACATCAAGGACTTTCCCAATGCATACGCCCATTTTGCAAATGAGATCACTCTGCCCCTGCATACCAAACTTACGGACGAGCAGGTGCAGTATGTGATCGATAACTATGCTAAGATCCTCAAAACTTATTTGTAAGAGGTAATTGTATGAAAAGAGTGCTTGTGATCGGAGCCGGCTTTTTGCAGCGGTTTGTGATCCAAAAAGCGAAAGCTATGGGTTATTATACCCTGGCAGTAGACGGCAACCCCAATGCGGTGGGGTTTGCGGATGCGGATGAATACGGTACGGTAGATATTGTGGACCAGAAGGCGGTGTGCGCCTTTGCCAAGGAACACAAAGTGGATGGCGTTTTGACCGCAGCCACGGACTACGGCGTACTGGCGGCGACTTATACGGCAAGAGAATTGGGGCTGCCCGGTCTCTGCTATGAATCCGCAAAAAGAATCAAGAATAAATACGAGGTCCGTAAGTGCCTGTATGAAGCAGGTGCTGACGATACCGGCCTGGCTTATGAAGTTTCCGAGGCAACCGACCTTGCAGAGCTTGCAAACAAGGTGATCTATCCTGTGATGGTCAAACCTTGCGATGGGTCCGGCAGCCGGGGCGCAGCCAAAGTGGAAAAGGCAGAGAATTTTGCAGCTGCCTGTAAGGAGGCTATGGATTGCTCCCTGACACGTAAAGCGACCGTAGAGACCTTCATCACCGGCCGGGAATATGGCGTGGAGTCCTATGTGGAAAACGGCGAGATCCATGTGCTGGCAGTGATACAGAAATGGATGACCGAACCGCCTTATTATGCGGAACTGGGTCACGCCGTTCCTTCCGGGCTTTCTGCTGCAATGGAAGAAAAAGTGATCGGTTGTGTCACCAAGGCCTTGCAGGCGCTGGATGTAAATCACGGCTCTGTGAATATGGATATTTTGATCACGGAAGAGGGTAACATTCATATTATCGACATCGGCGCCCGTATGGGTGGCAACCTCATTGGTTCCCACATCATTCCCTTGGGGAAAGGTGTGGACTATGTGGAGAATATGATTCGTGGCGCAGTGGGCGATCCTTGCGATTTTACCACAAAGGTACATCCTGCTGCAGTGGCCACACGACTGTTGGCGCTGACACCCGGTCAGATCGTCCAAGTTCCCAATATGGCACAGTTTGAAGCAGGGGATGTGCTCATCCAGCATCATCTGACTGAAGGGGACACCATTCACGAGTACCATACCAATCTGGACGGGTGCGGCTATGTGGTCTGCACTGGACAGTCTGTTGAGGCAACCGCGGAAAAAGCGGAATCCGTAAAGAATGCAATTGACCGTGCGATTGTACGGCTGGGGTAAATTATGAAGAAAATTCTGGTCATTGGCGGTGGCGATTATCAAGTGCCGCTGATCAAGGGCATTGTGGAAAAGGGCTACGAGGCCTACTGCGTGGACAGAAATCCCAACGCGCCCGGTTTTGCGGTTGCCACCGGCAGCCGTGTAGTGGATGTGCTGGATTATGATGCCTGCCTGGCCTATGCCAAAGAACTAAATATTCAAGGTGTTATGACCTATGGCGCTACCTTGACCTTGCCCACAGTGGCCTATATCGGCAAGGCTATGGGGCTTCCTGCACTGCCTATGGAAACTGCAGTAATTTCCAAAAGCAAGTACAAAATCAAGAAAAAACTTTGGGAAGCCGGCTGTAACATCTGCGGTGATTTCTTTGAAATGACAGACCGCGCGCAGGCATCCAACCATACATTTCAACTGCCTTGTGTAATCAAACCCAGTGACGGCTCCGGAAGTAAAGGCGTGTCTGTTGTTACCGAGCCTGCCCAACTGGAAGCGGCGCTGGATTACGCCTTTGATTCGGCCCGGTATAACGAAGTCTATTGTGAAGGTTTCGTAGACGGCGAGGAATACAGCGTAGAGGCTTTTGTGTGCCATGGAGAAATCTATGTGTATGCTGTGGTCAAGACTACGTTCCACAGAGAAGAAAACGGGGAGATTTCCTACGGTCATCGTACCCCCTCCGGTTTGTCTCCGGAGCAGGAGCAGAGTGTTGCCCAAGAGGTAAAAAAGGCTGTTGCGGCCTTGAATATCACTATGGCCAGTGTGAATTTTGATGTTATTTTGTCCCGCACGGATGGAAAACCCTATATTATCGACTGCGGTATCCGCATCGGTCAGAATTTGATTGCGTCCCATATTGTCCCACTTTCCCGGGGTGTGAATGTGATGGAGAATACCATCGCTTTGGCTTTGGACGAAAAGCCTGACGCCGTACCCAAATTCCAAAAGTGCATTGCCACACGCCTTTTGATCTACACGCCTGGTATGATTAAAGAAATCAAACCTATGGAGGATGTGATTGGCAAGAACGGTGTTGTTGGAGTTGTCTTGCGTAAGGGCGTGGGCAACATCCAGAAACCCTATCAGAAAAAATCCGATACCTGCGGCTGGGTAATTGCAGAGGGGGCAACGCCTGACGAAGCTGAGGTAAATGCCGCCAATGCCAAACAGGTACTGGAAGACTATATTGTTATCGAACCTATGGAGGATTGAGCTGTGAAAAAACCCAATAGTCAAAGCTTTTACGTCCGGGTCGTCAAGCGGTTGGCAGACATTATCATCGGTTTGATCGCGTTGCCGTTTTTGGCAGTGATCGTGTTGGTGGTGGGACTTGCCATTAAGCTGGATGATGGCGGTCCTGTGTTTTACAAGGCCAAGCGGATTGGAAAAAACAGCAAAATCTTTGATATGTACAAGTTCCGCTCTATGATCGTCAATGCTCCCAACTGGACCAATGCCGATGGCAGTACATACAATGCTCCCGACGATGACCGGGTTACCAGGGTGGGCAAGTTTATCCGGAAGACCAGCATTGACGAACTGCCCCAGTTCTTCAATGTGCTCATCGGCAATATGACCCTCATCGGTCCCCGGGCCAGTGGTGCCGGCGCACTGGATAACTATTTGCCGGATGAGGTGGCAAAGATGGATGTGACTCCCGGTATTACTGGGTATACCCAGGCGTATTACCGCAATAATCTGACCGTTCGTGAAAAACGGCTGAAGGATGCTTGGTATGCGCAAAATGTCACCTTCTGGCTGGATGTGAAGATCTTCTTCAAGACCTTTGCTACGGTGCTGTCCTCCCGTGAGGTCTACACCAATGAAGCCGGCACATCCAAGGATGCGTTGTACATTGACAACGGAGCTGAAGCCAAGGAAGAAATTTCGATAAAATAAATCGAAGGAGCAAAAGGTTATGGCAATCAGTAAAAAGCTAAAGGCTTTCTATATGGGTTTTTGGGAAAAACCGGAACTGTGGACGGCAAATGCAATTAATTTCCTGCAAGAATGGAAAGCGCTGGGGAAATATTGCGATAAGAAATACAAATTGACAAGGGGACAAAAGGAAGAAATTCGAAAATTTTGGAAACCTTATACTCGTGTTTCTACGAAATGGTGTCGTTACTATTCTGCCAAGAATGGCAAATTTGACCCCCGGTATATTCCGAATACCCTGGCGTATGCAAGAATCGACCAACATTTTAACGACCGTAGATTGGGTTATGGCTTTAATGATAAGAATTATTACGCAACGATTTTTCATGGCATTCCCCAGCCGGTCGCATTGGTAAGAAAGATTGGCGGATTGCTGTTTGATGGCGCGTATCGCCAGCTGACAGTGCAGGAAGCTATGGGAATTATGGGCAAGGAAGAAGAAGTGATTATCAAGCCTTCCCAGGAGAGTGGCAGTGGCCGTGGCATTTGGTTCTGCAAGCCTGCGCAGGAGCAGGAAAAGGTAGCGGAATTTTTGAATGATAAAAAGGAAGCAAACTATATCATCCAAAGAATTGTGAAGCAGCATGCAGATTTAGAGGCGGTACACGCAAATTCTCTGAATACCTTGCGTATTTGCACAGTGATGCTGGACGATGGTGTTCATATTCTGTCCAGTGTTTTGCGTATGGGTGTAAACAAGAGCCGTATTGACAATGTGACTGCCGGGGGCATTTCTGCAAGAATTATGTCCGATGGCAGGCTGGATAAGTATGCCTATACCTATTTTACCGGTGAACGGTTTGACAAGCATCCTCAAGGGTTGGTTTTTGAGGGGCATCCTATTCCTTGCTTTGAAAAGGTTTTGGAAACTGTAAAAACTGCAGCGCAGCGCATCGGCAATTTCCGCCTGGTCTCTTGGGATATGGCTGTGGATGAAAATGGTGATGTGTTACTCATCGAAGCCAATATGCGCAAAGGCGGCATCAATTTACATCAATTTGACAATGGTCCTTTGTTTGGCGATTTGACAGAGCGTGTTTTGGATGAAGTGTATCACAAAAAAAGTAAGAGGTAGAAATCCTATGAAAGTGCTTCGTATGCAGGCGTATTGTTATCCGGAAAAGCTGGCGGCTAGCCATTTGATGCACGATCTGAACTGTGCTTATCAGGAAGAGGGGATTACTACAGAGGTCTATGTGCCCTCTCCGACACGGGGAATTGATACTGCAACCCGGCAGAAATATGCAAAGATCAAGTACGAAGAGATGTATGGCGGCTTTTATCAGGTCCATCGGTTTTCTATGTTCCGAGAGGGGAGAAACCCATTGCTTCGGGCAATCCGATATTTTTTGTGCGGCATTATCCAGTATAGCAAAGGTAGCGGTGCAAAGGATATCGATTTGATTTACAGCAGCAGCACACCACCAACACAGGGTTTGTTGTGCGGACTTGTAAAAAAACGGTTATCGAAAAAATACAAACGAAACATTCCCTTTGTTTACAATTTACAAGATGTGTTCCCTGATTCTCTGGTGACCACAGGTATGACGAAAAAAGGGTCACTGATCTGGAAAGTCGGTCGCAAGATTGAGAATGCTACATATAAAAAAGCCGATAAGATTATCGTGATCAGTCAAGCAATGAAGCGCAACATTATGGAAAAGGGTGTGCCGGAAGAGAAAATCGTAGTGATTCCTAATTGGATTGATACGGATGCAGTGCAGCCGGTTGACAAGAATGAGAATCGGCTTTTTGAAAAATTCGGCATTGATCGGGAGAAGTTCACTGTGGTCTACGCCGGTAACTTCGGTGCAGCGCAGGGTGCTCATGTGGTGCTGGAAGCTGCAAAGCTGCTGCCGGATGTGCAGTTCGTGATCTTTGGCGGTGGCGCAGAGTTTGAAACAGCACGAGAACTGGCGTCATCTATGCCCAATGTTGTTATCAACGGCTTGTTGCCTCAGGAACGTGTTCCTGAAGTTTACAGCTTAGGTGATATTTGCCTGATTACCTGCAAGAGGGGTGTGGGATCCAGTGGTATGCCCAGTAAAACCTGGTCAATCCTGGCATGCAATACGCCGGTCATTGCTGCTTTTGATACAGATAGTGAGTTGGCAGAAATTATCCGAAAAGCAAATGCCGGAATTTGTGTGGAGCCGGAGGATGCACGGTTGTTGGCGCAAGCTATCGTAACTATACAAAAGGATTTAAAGCAATATTGCGGTGGCAGAGAATATGTCTGCGAATATGCGTCAAAAAAGGCGTGTGTGGCAAAATATGTGGAAGTATTAAGGAATGAGACAAAGCAATGATACTTTTGCTGGTTTCGGTCAAAAGTGACACTGCCTTTTTGAAGCATACGCCAGATAATGCATGATAGGTGCAAAAAATTGTTGGTCTTCAGCAAAGATAATGGGGGAGTTTCCAGCAAACAGTTTGGAATGATTCTGGCGGAAAAACATTATTTAAAATGTTAGCAAGATTGGTAAAACAGGATGCGTAATATTGAGCGACTGTTTGGGAGGTAGAACATGAAGATATTGCACATAATGTTGGGCAACTTCTATATTGATAACTACTCTTATCAAGAGAATTACTTGCCTAAGTATCATAAAGATCAAGGGCACGATGTGGAAATTATAGCATCGCTGTTTACTTTTGATGAAAATGGCAAGGGAACTTGGCTACCGAAAGCTAGTAAATACTCGAGTGAGTACGGTATTCCTGTGACGCGTTTGGATTTCAAGAAAATAAAGACTGCCCGCCGTTTGCGCTATTATATTGGCTTGGAAGAGGAATTGGAGCGGATTGCGCCGGAACTGATCTTCATTCACGGTGTGCAGTTTAGAGATATTCGAATTGTTGCAGACTACTGCAAAAAACATCCTGAGGTAGTGGTGTATGCGGATAATCATGCAGACTTTTCCAACAGCGCTACAAACTGGGTGTCCAAGCATATTTTGCACCATATTATCTGGCGTCGTTGCGCACAGATCATCAATCCCTATGTGAAGAAATTCTATGGTGTTCTGCCTGCCCGTGTGGATTTTCTTGTAAATGAGTACAAGTTGCCTAAGGAAAAGGTGGAACTTTTGGTGATGGGTGCCGACGATGAGCTGGTGGAATCCGCTGCAGCACCGGCGGTGCGACAGAATATCCGCAAAAAGTACGGTCTTGCAGAGGATGACATTGTAATCATGACCGGCGGCAAGATCGATGCTTTTAAGACCCAGACGCTACTACTGATGGAAGCAGTTCATAAGATAGAAAACCCCAAGGTGAAATTGGTGGTATTCGGTTCTGTAACACCGGAACTGAAAGACAAGGTGGATGACTTGGTTGACGGCAATAAGGTACGCTATATTGGTTGGGTGCAGGCAAAAGACTCTTATCAGCATTTTGCCGCTTGCGACCTGGCGGTGTTCCCCGGTCGCCACAGTGTGTTCTGGGAGCAGGTGGTTGCCCAGGGAATCCCTATGCTGGTAAAGAGGTGGGCAGGCACTACCCATGTGAATGTCTGCGACAATGTGTTGTTCTTGGAGCAGGATAGCATTGAAGAGATATACCAAAAGACGAAAGACATCCTTGCAAATTACAAGCAGTATAAGACAGCGGCGAAAGAGGCAAGCAAACATTTCCTCTACAGCAAGATCGCTAAAAGGAGTATTGAGGCGCAATGACAAATATCGCCAAGCGGCAGTATGTGCTGTCCTCCCGGCCGTTAAAGTTGGAGGATATGCAGGAGCATAGGCTCACCGGGAAGTATTTGTATACCCACCGGGAATTGAATATGGGTCTGTGGCAAACTGCCGATAGCAAGGATGTTATTTTTTTGGGTAATGCTTTTTGTATGGACACCCGGAATAAGACTCCGGAGGCGGATGTTCGCAACACAGCGGAAGCCGCATTGTTGCATGCTACCCAATACTGGACCGGTCGTTGGACCTTGATTACCGAAAAAGAACTGTTCACCGATGCGGCGGGCCTTATGAGTGCTTTTTACGCAGAGGAAAACGACGGTTGGATTGTGACATCTTCCTTGGCGCTTTTAGCAAAAATTACCGGAAAACCCACACGGGGCGTGGTGAAGGAGAGCGGCTTGAGCTGGCAGGTTTTGCCCGGCTGTATGTTGGAAGGGGGCAAGACCCTTCTGTGTACCCAGCGGTTGGTATTTGAACCTGAGCTGAATGTATCCTCCAAGGATTGGATGGAAGATCGCAGTGCCATGCCTACGGAGGAAAAATGCCGCACCGTGGCGGAATTGCTGACAACAGGGCTTTATAACGCCTGCCGGTTTTCCGGACGGGAATTGGTGCTGGCGCTCACCGGCGGTAAGGATTCCCGGGTGACCTTTGGAGCGTTGCTGAAAGCAGGTGTGCCGTTTCGGTGCTATACCGCCCAGCATCCCAATATCAGTTCTTCCGACATTACAGTTCCTAAGGAACTTGCAAAGGCCTTCGGAATCCCCTATATGTATATCCCGTCCGGCTCTGCGGACAAGTCCAAAGAGGGAGATTATGTAAACTTCACCGGGGGTAATTCCTTGGGTGCGGACACCGGCTTTTATGTCCGTGGGCAGTTTGCAAAATTGCCGAAGAACGCCTTGGTGATCCGCAGCGGTCTGTATGAAGCCGGCCAAACCTACGGCCGTAGTGTTGCGAATGCGGATGCTTTTGTGACGGATATGCAAAATTATTACAAAGATCTTACGGAAGATCCCTTCCAGTCCAATGCCTTTGCAGTATGGCTGGAAAGTGTAAAGGAAAATCCTGTGCTCCATGTGGATATTCGGGATCGTTTCTATGTAGAGCAGAGGGTTGGCGGTTGGGCAGCAGCCATTGAGCACTCTTTAGATATGAACGATTTTGTGTCCATTCAGATTGCAAACTGTGCTGGATTGTTATCCGTTCTTCTTTCTTGCAATGCGCAGGAGCGGAAGGAACTGGCGTTGTCTTATAAAACCATAGAAGTGCTGGAGCCGAAGCTTTTAGCGTTCTCTGTGAACAAAGTAACACTTAGGGACAAAGCAAAACGGGTTGTGAATATTCTTCGCAACCCCGTAACAAAGCTTCGTAATTACCGCAATAAAAAGTAAAAAGGAAAGTGCTATGCATATTATTCATGTCTACAGCGGCTGTTCGCCGAAGAAATTTTATGAATATGTGGAGAGCAAGGGACAACGTATCCAGCAGCAGGCACAGAAGTATAACCAGCTGCTTTTGGAGGGAATGACGTCCTGGGGTGCAAAGGTGGATGCCGTGTCCAGTCGTCCCATTAACCGCAGTCTGACTTCTCGAATCTTTTTCAAAGGGGAGAAGGATAGTTATGCGGGGATCCGCTACCATTATGTACCCTTTATCAATCTGCCGGTTCTGCGAAATGCTTCCGTGTTGTTCAGTGTGTTTTTCAAAGTGCTGTGCATGAAGAAGGAGAAAGATGCTGCACTGGTATGCGATGCACTGAACATCTCGGCGGCTATGGCAGCATTGGCGGCAGCAAAACTGAGAAACATCAAAACGGTTGGCATTGTGACGGATGTACCTTGCCACCGCCCCAATAATCAGAAGATTCCATTCCACGAGCGCATCAATCTGAAGGTTATGCAGAGGTTTGACAGCTATTTGCTTTTGACCGAGCAGATGAACGAGATTGTCAATCCTAAGAAACGCCCCTACGTGGTGCTGGAGGGTCACTCTGATGTGGCTATGAAAAATGCGGAAAACCGCTTGGATAGCAAGTATCCCCAAAAGGTCTGTTTGTATGCCGGCTCTTTGAAGCGGGTTTATGGCATTGAGAATTTGGTGGAAGGCTTTGTGCAGGCCAATATTCCCAATACGGAGCTCCACGTTTACGGCAACGGTGACTATGTGGAAGATTTGAAGAAGCTTTCTGCCAAGTATGAAAACGTAAAATATTTAGGGATTGCCCCTAATGAAAAGATTGTGGCGGAGGAATTGAAAGCTACTTTGCTGGTTAATCCCCGCCCCACCAACGAAGACTATACCCAATACTCTTTTCCTTCCAAGAATATGGAATATATGGCTTCCGGTACGCCGGTGCTGACCACGTGTCTTCCCGGTATGCCAAAGGAGTATGATCCCTATGTTTATCTTCTGAAAGAAGAGAACGCAGAGGGGGTCTGCGCCATGCTGAAAGAAATTTTGACACAAACTCCGGAAACGCTGCACAAAAAGGGTGCAGAAGCTAAGTGGTTTGTGATGGAAGAAAAGAATAACTGTGTCCAGGCAAAAAAAGTGCTGGACCTGATCTGTAAAGAGGTGTGAACTGTGTCTGAGACATTGCAACAACCACAACAGAAAAAAGGCGTGTTACGGATATCCCTGATCGCATTGGTCATCGGCTTGTACATTGCCCATAAGGTGATGCCAATTGTGGGTTACTATACCCCTGCAATTGTCCGTGCGGGCATGTGCGGTCTGCTGTTTCTGTTGCTGATACCGCAGTTTCAGAGGAAGGCAACGTGGGCGCTGTTCGGAATGTTTGCCATCTCTTTGCTGGACCTTGTCAACCGGGCGGTTAACGGACAGGAACTCGCGTTGTATATCTACGGTGAGATACAGGTTCTTGTATATGGCCTGATTGCTTTTCGTTTTGCAGCAAAGGATGACAAAAGAACCTGCCGAAATATGTTTTTTGCTGTTCTGGTAATGTATTTGTTTACCGCGGTTACCACGATTATAGGAAACGGAAACTATCCTAATGCATCCAGAAACCTGGCAACACTGTCCGCAACAACTTTTGCGCATAGTGTATATACGAAAAATAATATTGGTAATTTCTCTTTTGCCTATGAATTAGTGCTATTTACTCCGCTTATAATCTATATGACAAGACAAAAGTTGGTTAAGCCTTTGCTGGGATACGGTATGCTGGTGCTGATCGGCTATTGCCTAATGGTGATGGAATATGGTATGGCGGCAATCATGTTCTTTATCAATCTGATGCTTTTGGTATTGCCAAAACTGACCACAAAGAGATTACTGGTTATTCTTATGGTAATTTTACTGGTGTTTCTGCTGTTTTCCGGGTGGTTTGCAGATGTGTTTGAATTTGCAAGCGAAGCAACAAACAGCAGGACACTCTCTGACCGTTTCTTGTCGGTCGCGGAAACCCTGCGCGGTGAGCAAGAAACTTCCTCGGAATCTACAGAGACCCGCAACAAGCATTATATGACCTCCTTAAACAGTTTCCTGGACACCTCGTTTTTGGGAGGCTGGGGCAGAAAAGACATCGGAGCACACTCTTTTGTTTTGGACACATTGGGGAATTATGGCCTTTTGGGCCTGGCTGGTCTGGTGGTTATGTTTATGACGATTTATAAACTTTGCCTGAAACCCTTCAGAAAATATGATTTTTATCCCTATTTTCTGTGGACCTGCTTGATTGCTGTTTTTATGATGGTGATGAATCCCAAGGCCTATGAGTTTATTTTCCTGTGTGTATTGCCGTTATTTGGATATTGGCAAATGCCTGAGCGGTTGCCTGAGATGACAGCCAATGACACAAAAACAATCTAATTAGGAGAGGTTGTATTATGCGAATTTTGTGGTTTTGCAACATCACATTGCCCTTGATTGCAAAGGAACTTGGGCTTCCTTCTCCTGCCGGTGGTGGGTGGCTGACTGGCGCAGCGAAGGAACTTGCAAGTATGGAGAATGTGGAGCTGGCAATTTGCTTTCCACAAAAGAAGCAAAACGACATTTTGACAGGCGAAGTAAATGGATTTACATATTACGGTTTTCCATTTAAAAAAGGGCTGCATGTTTATGATGAGGAAACAGAAACTTGGTTAAGAAAGGTCTTGGCAAACTGGGACCCGGATTTCGTACACATTTGGGGCTCAGAATTTCCCAATGCGCTGGCAATGGCGAAGGCGTTTCATTGCCCGGAGAAGACCATTGTCAGCATTCAAGGTATGTGCGAACTAATCGCCAAGTACTATTTTGCTTTTCTTCCCAAACGTGCAGTGTATACGAACACGCTTCGTGATTTTTTGAAAAATGATCGGATTTTCCAGCAACAGAAAAAATTTGAAAAACGCGCGATCTATGAAAAAGAGCTTTTGAAAAAAGCGGATTTTGCAATTGGAAGAACCCAGTGCGATAAAGCATTTGTAAAAAGAAATGCACCAGATTGTAGGTACTATAGTTGCAATGAAACTTTGCGGGAAGTATTTTACGAAAAAGCAGGGACTTGGGATGCAAGAAATTGTGAAAGGCATAGCATTTTTGTGAGTCAGGCGAATTATCCTCTCAAGGGCTTTCATTTGATGTTAGAGGCAATGCCGGAAATCATACGCCGCTATCCGGAAACCAAATTATATGTAACCGGCTTGGATCCCTTTCAGCAACCCTTTTATCGCATCAATGGGTATCAAAAGTGGCTGAAGCTATTGATCAAAAAATATAACTTGCAGAAATATGTGTACTTCTTAGGGAAATTAAACGCAGAAGAAATGTGTCAGCGTTTTTTGAAATCCAATGTGTTTGTTTCTGCATCCAGTATAGAAAACTCACCCAACTCCGTGGGTGAGGCGATGCTGTTAGGTGTGCCTACGGTAGCTTCTTTTGTGGGAGGCACTATGGACCTTCTGAAAGACAAAGAAGAGGGATATCTTTATCGGGCAGATGCGCCGGAAATGCTGGCACACTATGTTTGCAAAGTCTTCGAAGAAGAGGAAATTTCTTCTGAGATGGGCAAAAAGGCGTCGCTACACGCATTAAAGACCCACGATCCCAAGGTTAACCTTGCCAGAGTTATGGAAATATACAAAAAGGTATTTCAAGAGTGAAATCAGTATTTTTTCAATTATTAGAAACATCACCGGTTGCCGTTTAGCAATAGACGTATAACCGATGAAAGGAGAATGAAATCCTATGAAAGCTCTTTGGATTGTAAATAAGCAGTGTGGTGGCTTGCATCAAAAGCTCCACGGAAAGAAGGCAACTGGCGGTCAATGGCTGGATGCTATGCTGGAAGAAGCTGCACAAATTCCTGAGGATCGCATCGTGGTGGTGAATATCGAAAAGAAACCGGCGCTTTTCTGCTATGAAGACGGTCAAGTGACCTACTATACTTTGCCCGGTGAATCCAATGCATCCTATGACTATAAAAACCCCAAAACAGTTTCCGCCTGGAAGCAAATTATGGACAAAGAGAAACCGGATATTATGGTGATCTGGGGCACAGAATTTCCTTACTCATTGGCAGCAATGGAAGCGGCTCCCCATATGCCTGCAGTAATCTATGTTCAGGGGATTTTGGACAGCATTGGCAAGTACTATTTGTCCGGTTTGACACAGCAGGAGCTGAAGAGGGCAAGAACATTGCGGGATTTGCTGACCGGCACTACCATTCGCCAGACCCAAAAAGGTTTTTCCACGCGGGCGGAATATGAAAAAGAGATTGTCAGGAAAGCCGGACACGTAATTATCGAAAACCGGTGGGCAGCAGCCTATTTACGCAAGCTGTGTCCCAATGTCCGTGAGCACTCCCTGCCCATCAGCATTTCCGAAAGTTTCCGCAATCACACCTGGAATGGGGAAACAATGGAAAAACATACGGTTATGTGCCCTGCGGCAGATTACCCCATTAAGGGTCTGCATATGCTAATCAAAGCTATGGCAATTGTGAAAGAATGTTACCCGGGTGTGAAGCTGTATATTCCCGGCACACCGCTGAAGCCCACCGATTCTATAAAAGCGAAGCTGAAGCAGACCGGCTATGCCCGATTGATTAAGACAATGATCCGGGAATATGGTCTGCAGGACAACTTGATTTATACCGGCAGACTCACTGCCGATGAGATGGCACAAAGAATGGCAAAATCCAACTGCTTTGTTATGTCTTCTGCTATCGAAAACCACTCCAGCACCTTAAAAGAGGCTATGATGGTGGGCGTTCCCAGTGTGGCATCCTTTGTGGGCGGCGTATCGCAGTATGCGGTAGATGGAGAGAACTGTCTTTTGTACCGCTTCGAGGATTATGAAGTCCTGGCGCAGAAAATCATCTGTTTATTTGAAGACGATGCGCTAACACAAAAACTGTCTGCCGCGGCAAAGGCATCTATGCAAAGGCCGAAAGACCAGACAGATTATGAGAAAATGGGAGATATCTTGCGTAAAGTAATTGGGATTAAAAGATAATTTGTGATGATTGCTCGCAAAGAAATGGAGGGCATTATGTTAGCACCTGTAGTCTTGTTTACATATAAGAGATATGAGCATACGAAGAAAGTGTTAGACGCACTAAACAAAAATGAGCTTGCGGAGGAAAGTGAGCTGTATATTTTTTGCGACGGTCCTAAGAAGGAGGGTGACCGAGCGGATGTAGAGAAGGTTCATCAAGTGGTCAATCAATTTTTGGAGAACAGTGCGTTCAAGAAGGTACACTTAACCATTGCAGAAGAGAATTCCGGTTTGGCAAAATCGGTTATTCGTGGAGTGACCAAGATAATGAACCAATATGGGATGGCAATTGTTGTCGAAGATGATTTAATAACAGCAAAGGATTTCCTGCAGTATATGAATGCAGCGTTAGCATTTTACCGGGACAACAAGAAAATTTGGTCCATTAGTGGATATAGTTTTTTCAAACCTGAGGAGTTAGATTATAACCATGATATCTATATGGGATATCGAGGATGTAGCTGGGGTTGGGCAACATGGAAGGATCGTTGGGATTTGGTGGATTGGGATGTAAAGGATTACAAATGGTTTAAGATTAATCCTTTTGCACGTAAAAAATTGGCGATTTCCGGAAATGATTTGCCAGCAATGTTGGATCTGCAGATGCATGGGCACATTAGCTCTTGGGCTGTTCGCTGGTGCCATCAACAGAGCAAACTTGGATTATATACGGTTTTTCCAAAGTGGTCGCGTGTTCGCAATATCGGTTTAGATGGTTCTGGTACGCATAGTGGAAAGACACATAACTTTAATATTGAACTACACGAAAATCTTATATGTCGATTTGAACATTTGGATACGGATCCAACGATTTTGCGGAAATATAAGAAGAAATTTGATAAGAGTTTGTGGGTATGCATAAAAGCATATATCAAGCATGTGATTTTAGGAAAAAAATGAAAATTATAGAATTTGCTGGATTGCCGGGCTGCGGAAAATCCACCCTTTGTAGCGGCGTGATAGAAAAGCTTCGGAAGAATTATAAAGTTTATACTTACCAGGAGATTGTGCGTATGGTATCTACTCCTAGGAGGAAAAGACTTTATGACATATTATTGCACATGAGTTCATCTTGTCGGCGTTTTCGGCGGTTGTTAAAGGCATATGCGGGAGAATATAATGATGTATCATCTCAAGCAATGTACGTACTTATGGCACTCTATGGGATGCCGAAAGTGTTCCAATGTATAGCACCTAAGAGCGTTGTGGTATTGGATGAGGGGTTTGTGCAGACACTCACCTCAATCCCGCATCTGCAACCAATCCGGGACAATGATACGCTTAGCGAGATAACAACTTACCTGAACGCCCGGCATTACATTCAGGTGGTGTGTTGCACAGGAGATGAAATGCTGACGATTAGGCGGCTTCGCACAAGAAATCGGGGCGATCGGTTTACTTCTATTAAGGATGATGAAACGCTTTGTCAGGCGTTACATCGAAAACAACAGAACATAGATATAGTAGCGAAGCACTTCTTTATTTTGAAGAAGATTACTATGGAAGATGGAACGGATACCTTGAATAAAAATATAAACGATATTTATCGGTCAATTTGTGAAATTGTTTGAACAATGGGGGAAAAGAACCCCAAAGGATGGGAGTTAGTAATGAAAGATGTAAAAATCCATTACTCGATTCGGGACAACATTGGTGATGCCATAAATCCATATATTGTGGAGCGTGTCTTAGGTTATAACCCAATTCATGCTGATGTAAATCGTTGTCAGGTCAGCGGAATCGGATCTGGATTAGGCAGGTTTTTATATGATGCGGACCAGTACCGACTGAGAGGTAGAGTGAAGCGGGATATCATGCGGCACATAAATCAGAAACGTTTGATTCTATGGTCCTCCGGCTTCATCAAAACACCTACAGGCAAAGAAAAGAAACTTAGGGCCAACATTGTGCCTGCGGCAGTTCGAGGGACGAAGTCTTTGGAATATGTTAAAAGAATTCTCAAATCGGACTGTGATGGCTGTGTTACGGGTGATGCTGGGTTACTAGCGGCAGAACTGCTGGAAAAACCGGTGGAAAAGAAATACGCTCTGGGGATTATTCCTCACGACAGAGAGCGAGGGCATTCCGCATACCAACAGCTTCATGAACAGAATAAGAATTCTGTCTTGATTGATGTGCGTGGTGATGTAATGGAGAGGCTGGAGTTGATTGCACAGTGCGAGTGTGTCCTGTCCAGCAGTCTTCATGGGTTGATTATTGCCGATAGCTTTCATATTCCCAATAGACAGGTGATCCTGACAGATCGGTTAGCTGGAGATGGCTTTAAGTTTGCAGATTACTATTCGTCGTTTAATCTTCAGTCGGCACCGCTGGATCTCCGAGAGACGGTTTTCGCGGGCCTTTGCGATATTTATGACAGCTACGCAGTCCTACCTGCGATGGTAGAGCAGAAGAAAAAAGAGTTATATGGCGCATTCAAGCGGTATTTTTAATATTAGAAAGTGGGGGAGGAATCCTCTTGAGGAAAATTAGTGAAGGGTGGCAGTTGCGGCTGGGTGTCATTCTGTCTTATGCCACAGAAGCGGTAGAAATTCTATCCGGTCTGATCTATACGCCGATTATGCTGAGCCTGTTGGGGCAAAGCGAATACGGACTTTATCAACTGGTGTATTCTGTTGTTTCGTATCTAAGTTTGATTGGTTTGGGTTTCAGTAGTTCCTACCAACGGTATTATGCGAAGGCGAAACGAGAGGGTGAACCGGAAGTGGCTAAATTGAATAGCATGTTTGCCGTTGTGTTCGGCGTTATGTCAGCTATCTGCCTTTTGTGCGGCGCTTTCATGGTGTTGAATGCGGAACTTGTTTTCGGCAACAAACTAACTGCAACAGAATTGGAGAAATCTAGGGTTTTGTTGGGGTTGGCAATTTTGTCTATGTCGTTGACCTTTCCCAATAGCCTATTTACTAGCCATATTACTGCGAATAGACAATTCGTATTCCAGCGTCTGGTTACACTCCTGCAGCGTTTAGTAAACCCTTTTATTTGTGTACCATTGCTGTTGCTGGGGTTTGGCTCTGTTGGTTTGGTTACTGTTTCCACTACATTGACGGTAATTGCGTTTGTTTCTAACATTGGTTTTTGCCTGTCCAGGCTTAAGATGAAATTCATCTTCAAAGGTTTGAGGTTTACAAAACTCAAGGAGATTTGGGGATTTACTTTCTTTATTTTCCTGAACCAGATTGTAAATCAGGTTAACTGGAATGTGGACAAGTTCCTTCTTGGTCGCTACTATGGCACAGCGGTGGTTGCGGTGTACAGCATAGGCGGGCAGATCCGAAACTATTTCAGCCTGTTTTCTACATCAGTATCCAATGTGTTTATTCCCCAGGTGAATGAAATTGCATCCCGAACGGAAGAGAATAAGGAAATGGACATTCTGTTTACCAAGGTAGGGCGGATGCAGGCAATGATTCTATTTCTGGTTTTTACTGGTTTTTTGTTTTTTGGAAAATCCTTCATATATCTTTGGGCAGGTCCAGGATATAATGAATCCTATTACATTGCACTTATGACTATGGCAGTCCTATTGGTCCCATATATGCAGAATTTGGGCGTGGAGATCCAGCGAGCAAAAAACAAACACCGCATTAGGTCGGTGGCATATGCTATCATGGCGTTGCTCAACATAGTCATCAGTATTCCGTTGATTAAACGATATGGAGCTACCGGTGCGGCAGTGGGCACTGTAATAGCTGTGCTTGTTTGCAATGTGGTATTTATGAATGTTTATTATGCCTGCTATATTGGGCTAGATATTCGTAGCTTTTGGAAAGAAATTATGCGGCTGATTGCCGGCCTTCCTGTTCCAATTGCCGCCGGTGTTTTGATAAATTATGTATTACAAGATGATTCCTGGTTGGTTCTGCTGATAAAGATTTCAGCTTATACTGCGGTTTATGTGCTATCGATGTATCTGTTCGGAAACAATAGTGCGGACCGTGCACAGCTTAAACGGCTGGCATTGGGGTTCTTAGGAAGAAAGCGCGGTAAAGATAAATAACGAAAAAATATAATGATATTCCATAAAATAGCATAAAATGTGGAGGTTTTTATGAGTGTATTGAAAGATAAGACCTTGATGATCACCGGTGGTACCGGTAGCTTTGGTAATGCGGTGCTGAACCGCTTTTTGCAGACCGACATCGGAGAGATTCGCATTTTCTCCCGTGACGAGAAGAAACAGGATGATATGCGCCACGAGTTTCAGGCAAAGATGCCTGAGGTGGCGGAGAAAATCAAGTTCTACATCGGCGATGTTCGGGATATTGCATCTGTGAAGAACGCCATGCACGGCGTGGACTACATTTTCCACGCAGCGGCACTGAAGCAGGTGCCTTCCTGCGAGTTCTTCCCCATCGAGGCGGTGAAGACCAATGTGCTGGGCACGGAAAATGTACTCACCGCTGCCATCGAGGCAGGGGTGGAGAACATCGTCTGCCTTTCCACCGACAAGGCAGCCTACCCCGTCAATGCTATGGGTACTTCCAAGGCTATGATGGAGAAGGTCATTGTGGCAAAGAGCCGTACGGTTGCACCCGAAAAGAGCAAAATCTGCTGCACCCGCTACGGCAATGTGATGTGCAGCCGCGGCAGTGTCATCCCCCTGTGGATTGAGCAGATTAAGGCAGGTAACCCCATCACCATCACAGAGCCCTCTATGACCCGGTTCATTATGAGCCTGGATGAGGCGGTGGATCTGGTGCTGTTTGCCTTTGAAAACGGCGCATCCGGCGATATTCTGGTTCAGAAAGCACCTGCCTGTACCATCGAAGTGCTGGCACAGGCAGTTACCGGTCTGTTTGCCCCCGGTCACGAAATCAAGGTCATCGGCATTCGCCACGGTGAGAAGATGTACGAGACCCTCCTTACCAACGAGGAGTGCGCAAATGCCCAGGATATGGGCGAGTTCTACCGTGTTCCCTGCGATAAGCGGGGCCTTAACTACGACAAGTTCTTCAAAGAGGGCAACGTGGACCGCAACCCGCTGACCGAGTTTAATTCCTCCAACACGGAGCTTTTGAACGTGGAGCAGGTAAAGGAAAAACTGCTGAGCCTGCAGTACATCCGCGATGAATTAGCCGCAATGGAGAAGTAATATGAACATTTTAATTACGGGCGCTAAAGGTTTTGTTGGAAGAAACCTGACGGAGACCCTCAAGACTATCCGGGACGGCAAAAACCGCACCCGCAACCTTAAGATCGATGAGATCTACGAGTACGACCTCGACACCGATCCTGCATTGCTGGATGAATTCTGTCAGAAGGCGGATTTCGTTTTCAATCTGGCAGGCGTGAACCGCCCCCAAAATCCGGAAGAGTTTATGCAGGGCAACTTCGGCTTTGCAAGCCTTTTGCTGGATACACTGAAAAAGCACGGCAATACTTGCCCGATTATGATATCCTCTTCCATTCAGGCTACCTGTATCGGCCGTTACGACAGCGACTACGGCAGAAGCAAGAAAGCAGGGGAGGAGCTGATGTTCGCTTACGGGGAAGAAACCGGCGCCAAGGTGCTGGTGTACCGTTTCCCCAACCTGTTCGGCAAATGGTGCCGCCCCAATTATAACAGCGCTGTGGCTACTTTCTGCAACAATATTGCCAACGATTTGCCCATTCAAGTAAATGACCCCAGTGTTCAGCTGGAACTTCTGTACATCGACGATTTGGTGGAGGAAATGCTGGATGCCTTGGAGGGCAAGGAACATCACTGCGAGTTTGAAGGCATTGAGACAGTCCTGAGGTCAACCGGCCGCTACTGCGCCGCCCCCATCTCCCATAAGGTAACCTTGGGCGAAATTGTGGATTTGCTGCACAGCTTTAAAGCCCAGCCGCAGACCCTGCAAATGCCGGAAATTCCCAATAATTCCTTTGCAAAGAAACTGTACTCCACTTATCTGAGCTACCTGCCCAAAGACAGTGCAATCTTCGATTTGAAGATGAACTGTGATGACCGGGGCAGCTTTACCGAATTACTAAAGACGGAAAAGTGCGGGCAATTCTCCGTGAATATCTCTAAGCCCGGCATCACCAAGGGCCAGCACTGGCATCATACAAAGTGGGAATTCTTTATCGTGGTTGCGGGCAAGGCGCTGATCCAGCAGCGAAAAATCGGCTCCGATGAAGTACTGAATTTTGAAGTCAGTGGCGAAAAAATTCAGGCGGTACATATGCTTCCCGGCTATACCCACAACATTATCAATCTTTCCGACAGCGAAGACCTGGTCACCCTTATGTGGGCAAATGAAGCCTTTGACCCGGGTAAGCCGGACACATTCTTTGAGAAAGTAGAGGAGTAAATGATGGCTTCTTTCAAAAACAACGGCAAGCTGAAGCTGCTGATTATTGTGGGCACCCGCCCGGAGATTATCCGTCTGGCGGCTGTCATCAATAAGTGCCGCAAGTATTTTGATTGCTTGCTGGCCCACACCGGCCAAAACTATGACTATAACCTGAACGGCGTGTTCTTCAAGGATCTGCAGATTGAAGACCCGGACATCTATATGGAGGCAGTTGGCAAGGACCTGGGCGAGACGATGGGCAATATCATTGCCAAGTCCTACCAGCTTATGGTAGAGGTACAGCCCGATGCGGTGCTGGTTTTGGGTGATACCAACTCTTGCCTCAGCGTTATCGGCGCAAAGCGGCTGCACATTCCTATTTTCCATATGGAGGCAGGCAACCGCTGCAAGGATGAGTGCCTGCCCGAGGAGACCAACCGCCGCATTGTGGACATTATTTCCGATGTGAACATGTGCTACTCCGAGCATGCCCGCCGGTATTTGGCGGATAACGGCCTGCCCAAGGAGCGCACCTATGTGACCGGCTCTCCTATGGCGGAGGTGCTGCATAACAACTTAGAGAAAATCCAGGCGTCGGATATTCACACCCGTTTGGGGCTGGAAAAGGGCAAGTACATCCTGCTGTCCGCTCACCGGGAGGAAAACATCGATACAGAAAAAAATTTCACCTCTCTGTTCGCCGCCATTAACAAAATGGCTGAAAAGTACGATATGCCCATTTTGTACTCCTGCCATCCCCGCAGCCGGAATCGCCTGGAAAAGAGCGGTTTCCAGCTGGATAAGCGGGTCATTCAGCATGAGCCTTTGGGTTTCCATGACTACAATTGCCTGCAGATGAACGCTTTTGCGGTGGTGTCTGACAGCGGCACATTGCCCGAGGAAAGCAGCTTCTTTACATCCATTGGCAAGTCCTTCCCGGCAGTGTGCATCCGCACCTCCACCGAGCGCCCCGAAGCATTGGACAAGGGCTGCTTTGTGCTGGCGGGCATTGACGAAAAGAGCCTGCTGCAGGCGGTGGATACCGCTGTGGAAATGGTCAAGGAAGGGGATAACGGCATTCCCGTGCCGGACTATGTAGAAGAGAATGTATCCACCAAGGTGGTAAAGCTCATCCAGTCTTACACCGGCGTGGTGAACAAAATGGTTTGGAGAAAGTTTTAATATAGGAGAACACTTATGAAAATTGCAGTGGCAGGCACAGGTTATGTTGGCCTATCTATGGCTGTTTTGCTTTCCCAGCATCATCAGGTGACCGCAGTTGACATTATTCCGGAAAAGGTGGATATGATCAACCATCGTATTTCCCCTATTCAGGATAAAGAAATCGAAGAGTTTCTGGCAACCAGGCAGTTAAATTTGACCGCAACACTGGATGCTGAGGCGGCTTATGCGGATGCGCAATTTGTCATCATAGCGGCACCCACCAATTACGACAGCCGGAAAAATTATTTTGATACCTCTGCGGTGGAGTCGGTGATACGAACGGTAATGACTGTAAACCCCGATGCCATTATGGTCATCAAGTCCACCATTCCTGTGGGCTATACCCAGTCTGTCCGGGAAAAGTTCTGCAGCAAGAATATTCTGTTCAGCCCGGAATTTTTGCGGGAGAGTAGGGCTCTGTACGACAACCTGTATCCCTCCCGTATCATTGTGGGAACGGATATGGCGGACCCCCGGCTGGTGGAGGCTGCCCATACCTTTGCCGGACTTCTGCAAGAGGGCGCCGTCAAGGAGAACATCGACACACTGTTTATGGGCTTCACAGAAGCTGAGGCAGTCAAACTCTTTGCCAATACTTACCTTGCCCTGCGCGTATCCTTCTTCAATGAGCTGGATACCTATGCGGAAGTGAAAGGGTTGGATACTCGACAGATTATTGACGGCGTGTGCCTGGATCCGAGAATCGGCGCGCATTATAACAACCCCTCTTTTGGTTATGGCGGTTACTGCCTGCCAAAGGACACCAAGCAGCTTCTGGCAAATTATGTAGATGTCCCTCAGAATATGATGTCTGCAATTGTGGAGGCGAACCGCACCCGGAAGGATTTTATTGCGGACCGTGTGCTGCAAAAGGCTGGCTACTACAGCTATGACGAAGCAGTTGTCTATGATCCTTCCCGGGAAAAGGAAGTGGTCATTGGTGTTTACCGGTTGACTATGAAGTCGAACTCGGACAATTTCCGTCAATCCTCCATCCAAGGCGTTATGAAGCGTATGAAAGCAAAGGGCGCAAAGGTGATTATTTATGAGCCTGCGCTGACGGATGGCGAAACTTTTTTCGGCAGTGAGATTGTCAATGACCTTGCCAGATTTAAGCAAATGAGCAACGCGATTATTGCCAACCGTTATGACAGCTGCCTGGATGATGTGGAAGATAAGGTTTATACAAGAGATTTGTTCCGTAGAGATTGATTCCGGGGAACCGGCAGAATTGGAGGACGAAAAATGGTAGATTTTCAGAAGGGGATTGTTGCGCTTTTAAAAAGCGCAATTGACAATACAAAGGCGGAGCTGACCGAGGATTTTGACTGGAAAAAAGCGATCGCTTTCGGTAAGGCGCATCAAATCCTGCCCATACTTTATTGTGGCTGCAGCAATTCCCGGGTGGAAGCCCCGAGTGAAATTGCCTCTTATTTAAAAATGGCACTTCTGAAATCCGCAGCGGTGGAGCAAAGGCAAAACCACTACATTGAAAAAATGTTCGATAGTTTTCGCCAAAATAACATTGATTTTATGCCCCTCAAGGGCACAATGCTCCGGAAGTTCTATCCGGAAGCCGGAATGCGCATGATGAGCGACTGCGATGTTCTTATCAAGCTGCCGCAATACGAAAAAACAAGAGAAATTATGCTTGAAATCGGTTTTGAGGAGAAGTATGAGAGCAATCACGAGCTTGTTTGGGAAGTGCCCAATCATCTGACCGTGGAATTACATAAATTTGTAATCCCGTCCTACAATGAAGATTATTTCCAGTATTTTGGAGACGGCTGGCGCCTGGCAAAGGAAAAACTGAACGATAGCAGTCAGTATCAGATGACGAAAGAGGATGCACTTATTTACAATTTTACCCATATGGCGAAGCATTATCGCGACGGCGGTATCGGCATCCGACATATTTTGGATATCTATGTCTATATGAAAAATCATCAGAACCTGGATTTTGCCTATATCGATGCAGAACTGAAGAAGTTAAAGCTGTTTGATTTCTTCTATAATGTCCTGCATACCATTGATGTCTGGTTTAATGGAAAGCAAGCTGATGAAATGTCCGATTGTATCACGGATTATATTTTCTCCAGCGGGTCCTACGGAACTGCCAAAAACAAAAATCTTTCCTCTGCGGCAAAAGAGGCGAAGACAGCCGGGTCTGCAAAATTTATCCGGCTGAAAAGGGTGATGAGACTTCTGTTCTTGCCCTATAGATATATGTGTGAAAAATATCCCGTAGTAAAGAAAATCCCGGTTTTGTTGCCGCTGATGTGGGTCATCCGTTGGGTTGAAATCGCCTTGAAGGGCAAGGAACATCTAACCGCCCGCACAAATGCAACCCTAAACGGCTTAAATGCCGATAATATCGAAACCTTCGGGCAGAGCTTGCACTTTGTGGGATTGGATTTTGATTTTAAAGAGAAATGACAAACATCCTCAAGTGCATACGCAAAAAAGCAATTGATTTCGCAATCTGAAAATGGTATGATATTTGTGAAGGAAACAGTGAAAGGAGAGGAAATCAATGTGTACGAAGAATCAAGCAGTTGGTATTATGCATGAAGTATATCAGGCTTGCGTTCCGATCTTTAGCGGCAATTTAATTGATGGATATTTGTATGGTTCTTTTGCCCGTGGCGATCAGCATGCGGAATCTGATATTGATATTTTGCTTACGGTTGATTTATCTCCTGAGGCAATTGGTCAGTTCCGTCGGAAAGTGGCTTCTGTCACCAGTGATTTAAGCTTAAAGCACGATATCACCATCTCTGTTTCCGTAAAGTCACACCGGCAATTTGAAAAATACGCAACTGTTTTGCCCTATTACCAAAATGTGATCAAGGAGGGTATTCGTTATGCAGCATCCTGAAAAGAAAGCCCTTTCCGATGCTCGTTTTGAAAGAGCGAAAGAAAGCCTGGCTGCGGCACAGCACTTGATCGATATGGAACAGTATATGAGCGCTGCCAACAGGCTCTATTACGCGGTATTTCACGCAATGCGTTCCGTTCTGGCATTTGACGGCATAGATATGAAACATCATAGCGGAATTATTTCCGAATTCAGAAGGCTGTATATAAAAACCGGGGTATTCGACAAATCCCTGTCCAATACCATTACGCTGGCGTATGATATGCGCACCGGAAGCGATTACGACGATTTCTATGTAATATCCAAGGCGGATGTTTCTGACTTGTATGCTGATGTGAACATATTCCTGAACGCCATCCGGCAGCATATATCCACAAGATAATTTGAATATAGTATCTGCAAAAGGCAGCCGGGTAATTTGCACTCGGCTGCCTTTACGATGACAATGGAAATATAGGGGCAGGCGTCCTCGACGCAGACAGCGCCTTCCTCTGATGAGGAAGGTGGCTTCGCTGTCAGGCGAAGACGGAAGGAGAGAATAACGAACGCTTACCTCTCCCACAGTCTGCGTGTAGGGGTGATTTTGTCAGCTGCGCAATGACAACTGTTTACACGCTGTGCAAAATATGCCCGGTACGAATAAAGAAATCATCTCAGAATCTTGTTCGAAATCTTGGGATATATTGTGCAATTCATAAAATTACTGCCATTTTTAGTAAAATTATTTCCATAAAACACTTGCAAAGTAAAATCATTTGTGATATTATACAAGTAACTATTTGTATAGGTAGATACTTTGGACGGGTGTTACATAAAATTCGCATTTAAAAGTCCTTCCAAACGTCTGAATCCTATACATTTATGGAAATCCCTGATGGTCGTGAGCCGATATTTCGGAACAGAGCGGGGTCTCGGTCCTGCCGCACAGTTTGCGCGTGGGGCACCGGGTCTGCGTCTGTTGGCGGCATGAGCGAGATCTTGCTCCGGTTCCGCAGTTGAAGTGTTTGGCTGTCCTGGGTTTTTAGCATTTTTCCCGTGCTGAATTAAAATTTGAGGAGGAAACACACATGAAACGCACACTATCCCTGTTGTTGGCTCTGGTTATGGTAGTGACAATGATTCCTGCCGTATTTGCAGAGACTGACAATCCTAACATCGACTTTGACGATATGTTAGATTGCGAGCATACTACCCTTACTTATACCGACAATGGCGACGGCAGCACCCACAAGGTCACTTGCTCCAAATGCGGTGAAGTTACCGTTGAAAATGAAGAGCACACCTACACCGACGGCACCTGTGTCTGCGGCGCAGTGGAAGATGGCTGTGCAACAGGCAATCACACCTACACCAATGACGCTGACGCAATTTGTAACGAGTGTGGCGAGCGTCGTGAGGACTACACACCTCTGACCAATGAAAGCATCAAATACGTCGGTAACTATCTGAGTTTCCAGGAGTACATCGGCATGCAGCCCCTGATTAAGGCCAGCCTGGTAAGTGGCTACGAGAAGGCTTACGTTCTGGCAGTTCAGACTCCTGTTGGCGGTGAGCCCACGACTCAGACTCTGGAGCTGATGACCTACAGTTCCACCTACAAGATGGTGGATATGAAGGTTATGGCTTGGGATATGACCGATAACATCCAGCTGACCATCGTTGTTGAAAATGCTGACGGCGTTGTAACCCACGGTGCGGTTATCTCCACCTCTGTTGAGGAACTGGCGCTTGAGAAGCTGCCTAGCATCAAGGCACAGGGTACCGCAAAGAGCGAGCAGCAGTGCCGGATTCTGGTAGATATGCTGAACTACGGCGCAGCGGTACAGGTTGCATATAATCATAATGCAAGTAGCCTGCCCAATACCAACTTGGGTGAGTATGCTGCATATGCGACTTCCAAAACTCCCACCATTGGTGGAGCAGTTACCTCTACCGGTGCTGCAGCAAGCACAGTTAAGGACTACGGTATCTACATTTCCATGCAGGCACAGGTAGAGTTGACCATGATGATGAAGTTGAACGATAGCACCGACAGCATCAGCAATTACGAGCTGCGAGTAACTCCCGAAGGTGGCGAGACAGTCGTATACTCTGCCGACACCTTCAAACTGAACAACAGCTACCATGTTCCCAACTTTGCCCTGAAGGCACAGGACTTCCGTACCAACCACACGATGGCTGTATATGATATCCGTACCGGAGAGCCTGCAACGAAGGTATATGTGGCAAGTGTTGAGGCTAAGGGCAGCGCTGCGCTGAGTGACGCAACACTGGGTCCCGTGGTTGAGAACATGATGAAGTACGGCGATGCCGTTGCTGCATACTTGGCTATGTAATCATTAAGAAAGGAGCAAATCAAGATGAAGACTTTTGAGACACCTTACGTTGACGTGATCAAGTTCAACGTTGTTGACGTGATCACCACTTCTGAGGAAGAGCCCGATGAAGTGCCCATCGCACCCTGCTTCTAATTCTTAGGCACCGGGCGGAAGGAGTGAGAACTCCTTCCGCCCAAACTTTTGCATAATATACCTAAATTCTGGTTTGCTGCAGAAAATTGTTAGAAGAAATAGTTGCGGCTACGGGAATTTTAGAGTATAATGGAGGAAATGTTGCAGGATTCGCAAATGGTGAATTGTGCGAATTGTAAGGAGGTTTTTATGCGAAGTAAGGCCTATCAACAGCTGCGCGAACGTTTAATAAATGCAGCAAAAGAACGGAAAATACCAATCTTGGGTCATTTTGAATTGACTAGCAGATGTAATCTTGACTGTAAAATGTGCTATGTTCATTCGCAGGATAACGCAGAAGCCCTTCACAGGGAACTGACGACCGAACAATGGAAACAGATTTTTGATGAGGCATATGATTGCGGTATGCTGTATACCCACTTAACCGGTGGTGAATGCTTGATTCGGAAGGATTTTAAGGAACTGTATTTGCATTTGCGGAATAAGGGCGTCAGGGTAAGTATACAAACAAACTGTACATTGCTAAATGACGACTACCTGGAATTTTTTAAGACTTATCCTCCGGATGCAATAAGGACTTCTTTATACGGTAGCAGCGAGGAAGGATATTTGAATGTTACCGGCCATAAAGGGTTTGAAAAGGCAATAGCGGCTATCAGCGCGATCCAGGAGGCAGAAATCGATATCAGCGTAGGAGTAACACCTACCAAATATATGCACGACTATATAGATATCCTTTGCCTGTGCCAGAAGAAGGGATTTGAGGTTCTTTACAATGATCTGTTATTGCTGCCGAACCGGGACAACCCAGGCAAGGACGATTACTATCTGACGGAAGAAGAGGTTCTGTCCTTGGCTAAGCAGCGTGCGGAGTTGCGTAAGAAACTTGTGCCGGTGGAGGATACGCCGGAGCCTTTTGGCGGTATGGACAAGGCACCTGCCAAGGGTTTGACCTGTAATGCAGGTAATTGCTTGGCTGCAGTATCCTGGACCGGTAAAATGCACCCGTGCTTGAATGCGATGGTGAATGATGGCGCAGATGTTTTGAAGCTGGGCTACGCAGAGGCTTGGCGGCAGACAGTGGAGGCAGCGGCGCAGGTGGAACACGCCATCGAATGTGTCGGCTGCGCATACAATAAGATTTGCCCTAAGTGCCCGGCCCATCGTTTGGATGGTTATTACAGCGGCCACTGCAATTCTGCGGTATGCGAGCTGACACGGAAGCTGGTAGCCGCTGGTGTAAAGAAGTTGGATCAAACTGCCGACGAATGAAGAATATGCGTCTTTGCTCTGCCTGTACGAACGCTCGCTGGCAAACTTAATACTGCGGAAGACGAGGATACCGGCTTCTGTTAATATTCGGTAGGTGAATATGGACCAATTTATGATGAAGATTGCCGGGCAGGTGGCGTGTGTCAATGCACAGTACCCATCCACCCGAGCATACTGTAAAGAATATCTATGTGAAGGCGAGCCGGATTTTTCCGTGGAGATCACGCCCCAAGACATAGCCTTGGAAGGCAAAATTTCTGAACAGGAACGCTCTGTTGAGGGCTTACCGCCACATAATTTTGAAGCGTTTCAGCTGGAGCGCACCGCCCTGCAACGAAAGCTTGCGGAAAAGCTTTTTGAATATGATACCTTAGTATTCCACGGCTCTGTGATTGCGGTGGATGGGGAAGGTTATCTGTTCACAGCCAAGAGCGGTACAGGTAAGTCCACCCATACCCGCCTTTGGCGGGAAATGCTGGGTGAGCGCGCAGTGATGGTCAATGACGATAAGCCTTTTCTCCGGGCATCATCCGATTGTATTTATGTATGCGGATCTCCCTGGAACGGGAAACACGGTTTAGGCAATAATGTAGAAGTACCGCTAAAGGCTATCTGCATTTTGGAGCGGGGAGCGCAGAATGAAATTCAAAAGATTTCTGCAAGCGAGGCTGTTGTTATGCTATTGCAGCAGAGCAATCGCCCCCGGCAGCCCCGGTTGATGCCCAAATATATGGAGCTTTTGGAAAGTATTGCTCGCAAAACGGCATTTTATCGACTCAAATGTAATAAAGACCCGGGAGCTGCGCAGGTATCTTACCGCGCTATGTCCGGGCGCGAAAAGGAGAAGTAATATGAAACTGAAAGACGGTTTTATACTGCGTGAGGTAGCAGGTCAGATCGTGGTACTGCCCTTCGGTGAAGGTTTGGATTCGAATATGATGATTACCCTCAACGAAGTAGGAAAATTTATTTGGCAGCTGTTAGACAGCGATACCGATGAGGCAGCCATCGTTTCTGCAATTTTGAAGGAATATGATGTAGACAAAGAAACTGCCCAGGTTGCAGTGTCGGACTTTATCAAAAAGCTGCGTGAGAATGAATTTCTCGCAGACTAAAAAAGTCGCATTATCAGCCTGATGGTGCTTTTGCGCCATCAGGCATGTCACTGTAATAAGCCTATGCGTTTTCCTGGCTTACGATGGGAGCGGGACGATGTGACTCAATCGTCCCCTACGGCTGTCATTGCGAGCCGCAACGCGGCGTGGCAATCTAATATGATAAGCATTCCTTAGAGGTTCCCACGCCAGTGTACGCACTGGCTTGAAATGACTGAGAAAAAACGAAGAATGCATCATACACCGCTGTCACAACGGTCGTTTTCGATAGAGGTCGTAGGGCTGGCGTCTCGACAGCCCGCAGACGGATGTGGGCATCCGCCCCAACAAGGTACTGGCATATCAGGCATTCACGGAGGAAGTATAATATGAAATTAATTGACGGACTCATTTTACACCAGGTTGGCGGCGAGCATATGATGGTTGCCACCGGCGAAGCTGCCAAGAAGTTTAACGGCATGGTCAGAAACAACGAAACTGCCCATTTTATTATGCAGCAGATGATAGAGGACACCACCGAGGAAACGATTGTTGACAAGGTTCTTGCTGTCTATGAAGCTGACAGAGAAGTGGTTGCCCAAAGTGTGCATAACGTAGTGGAGCAGCTCAGACAGGCAGGTCTTTTGGATGAATGATTACACCAGCTATGAAGCCCAGCTGAACGCAGGAAAAACCGTAATCTCCTTTACCGTGGGAGACAGTATGGAGCCACTGCTGTATAACCGGAAAACCCATGTGTTTCTCCGCAAGGCAGAGGGGAAGCTCCAGCGAAACGACATTCCCCTGTACCGTCGCCCCACAGGGGAATATGTGCTGCACCGCATTATCCGCGTGGGTGAGGACTGCTACTATATCCGCGGAGATAACCGCACCGGCTTGGAGAAGGTCCCCATGGATTGGGTTTTGGGCGTTGTGACACAAATTTACAGAAACGGAAAATACATTTCCGTGACAGACCCCGGATACCGGCTATATGTAATGCTTTTGCATCTGGTATATCCCTTCCGGTGGTTTTATTCTCGTGTTAAGGCAAGATTGAAATGAAAGAACAAAAGAAAACATTCCGGTATTTGTATGAGGTAACCGGGAAATATAAGGGCGCCATTCTTGGGTTGTCGCTGATCCATATGCTGCTGTCCGCCGTTGCCATCGTCTATGCATTGATGCTGCGAAATATCGTGGACAATGCATTAGCAAAGGACCTGTCTGCTTTTTGGCAAAGCGTTACTCTTTTTGCGCTTTTAATGCTGACCAGGCTGGGCTTGACCCTCATAATGCGGCATTTATCGGAATACACCCTTTCCCGTGTCGCAAACGGGTGCAGACAGCGCCTGTTTGGGGAGATTCTCCGCCGTGACTATGCCGGCGTCACTGCCCGGCATTCCGGCGACTGGATGAGCCGTTTGACCAGCGATGTCAGCAATGTGGCAAGCGGAATGTCCAATATGATTCCGGAGCTGTTGGGCGTGGCTGTGAAGCTTGTGGGCGCAATTGGCGTGATCGTGGTAATGGAGCCCCGTTTTTTGTGGCTGCTGATTCCTGCCGGTCTGCTTTTGACGCTGCTTACCTACAGGTATCGCCTGAAAATGAAGCAATTGCATAAATCCGTTCAGGAAAAAGAGAGCAGTATGCGATCTTTCCTCCAGGAGATTTTAGGCAGCCTGCTGGTGGTGCGCGCATATATTGGCGGCAAAGCGGTTATGAAAGACGCTGACCAAAAAATGGAGCAGTACCATAAGGCCATTATGAAGCGCAGGCGCTTTTCCAATCTTTGCAACATCGGCTTTAGTGGTATGATGAACGGAGCCTACGTGGCTGGCGCGGCATTTTGCGGATACGGCATTTTGCAGGGCACCATAAGCTACGGCACCTTTACTGCGGTGCTGCAGCTGGTTGGTCAGGTGCAGGCACCCTTTGCCAATCTCAGCGGCTTTTTGCCCCGCTGGTACGGCGTGCTTGCAAGCGTGGAACGGCTGACAGAAATTGAACAGCTGACAGAAGAAGCAAGTAGCCCTTATTCTGCCCAGGATATTCAGGATATCTATGACCGGAAGCTAATCAGCTTTGGCATTGAGGACGGCACCTTTGCCTATGGCGCCATCGCAGAAAACATGGCGCATACAAAGACGGAAAGGGTGCTGGAGCACGTAAACCTGCGCATTGAAAAGGGAAACTGCGTTGCCCTAACCGGCAGCTCCGGAAGCGGAAAAAGCACCATTATGAAAATCCTGCTTTCCCTGTATCAATTGGACAGCGGCAGGTGCTACATTCAGACAGATGCCCAAACTGCCGATTTGAACGAAGCATACCGTGGACTGTTTGCCTATGTGCCTCAGGGTAACCATTTAATGAGTGGCACAATTCGGGATGCTGTTACCGGCTTTTGTGACACAGACACTGTGGACGAAATTTTGCTGCAGCGCTCCTTGCAAATCGCCTGCGCAGATTTTGTAGACGAATTGCCCGATGGCCTGGATGCAACATTGGGCGAGCGGGGCGTAGGCCTCTCCGAAGGTCAGCTCCAACGCCTTGCTATTGCAAGAGCGATTTACAGCAACCGGCCGGTCCTTCTTTTGGACGAAGCCACCAGTGCTTTGGATGAGGCAACGGAAAAAAGATTGCTGGCGAACTTGCAGGCAATGACCAATAAGACTGTGCTGATTATTACCCACAGACCGGCTGCTTTGGAAATCTGCGACCAAATTATAGAGCTTTCCGAAAAAGCCTGCACCAGTGCTATCAAAGAAAAATAGAATATAAAAAATATAGACACGCAAGAGGCGCACTCCGCAAGGAAGTGCGCCTCAGTTATATTCGCCTGACGGCGAGTTATATTGCTTCGCAGTTATATGATGCTACGCATCGTGATATTGTCCTTCGGACAGTTATTAAGGCGAATATAATAAAACTGAAACCATAGGTTTCAATATCACTTTGCCGTAAGGCAAAATAAAATTGCCCAACATCTTTATAGGAAGTTGGGCAATGCGTGTCTATGTTTGCTTTATAGGTATCTTACGGGGTTTACTGCGGTTTTTGGCGGGACCATTGCGTTACCTGCGCTTGTTATGGCTGCCGTCAATTTCCTCGTCATAGCCGGAGCTGTAGTCACAGGCTTTGCCGTAGTAGCGGTATCTGACATCCAGATTCACACGATTGAGGATAACGCCCAAAATTTTTGCACCGGATTTCTCCAACTGTTGCTGCATGCGGCGTTCAAATTTGTAGCTGTTGTGAGTGGTGTCGATGACCATAATCACGCCATCCGTTGCCGGGGCAAGCACCGCGCAGTCGATCACCAGTCCCACAGGCGCAGTATCTACAATCACATAGTCAAACGTGTTCTTCAGCGCTTCAATGAGCTTGCCGAAGTTAGGACGTCCCAAAAGCTCAGCAGCAGTGGGGACACGTGCGCCGGCAAAAATGATATACAGACCGGGGATGTCAGTTTCGCGGATAATTTCGTTAGCATTTGCCATACCCGAAAGATAATGGCTAAGACCTTCCACTTTTTCGCGGATATGCAGGCGACTTGCCATCACACTTTTCCGCAGGTCCGCGTCCATTAGCAAAACCTGCTTTCCCGCCTGTGCCAAAGAGATTGCCAGCTGCAGGGAAATGGTGGATTTGCCGGCAGCGTCGCTAAAGCTGGTCAGCGCGACGGCTTTTACATCAGAACCGCTGAACATCAGGTTGGTGCGCAATGTTTTCAAAGCTTCCGCAGTGGAAAAATCTTTTGTCACATAACGACTGATTGCAATTTTTTCCATGATAGCACCCCTTACTTCCTGAAGATTGACCGAAGGGCGTTGGTAGAATTGGAGCGCTTTTTCGATGTGCGGACAGTATCCAACGCGCCCAATTCCGCTGACATGGGAATCACGCCCAGTGTACCCAGCCCTAAATATCGGGACACATCCTCTTCTGTACGGATGGAGTCGTCAATGAAAAAGATGACGATATAAACACCAAGAATGATGACAAGACCGGCAAATGCGGCCCGCAGGATGTTTCTCTGAACATTTGGACCGGAAGGTACTCGTGGCACTTCCGCCTCATAAACTGTCCGAACGGCGCTGACATCCATAATCTGCTCGATTTGCGTAGCTGCCACTTCTCTCACCGTGTTGGCAATCTCGGCGGCCAAACGGGGGTCCTCGTCAGTGATGCTAATCTGCAGAACGCGGGTGTTTGCCGGGGAAGTTACCGCAATTTTTGCAGAAAGTTTATTTGGCGACATATTCAAACCCAAGCGGGAAATGACCTCTTTTGTCACATTCTGACCGGTAATCAGCGCCTTGTAGTCGTTTATAACATAATTGGCAATCTGAAAGTCGGTGGTGACCATGCTGTTTTCGTTGGCACGGCTCAGCACGTACATCCGTGTATCGGTGGTATATGTAGTGGGAATAAACAACCTGGTTCCCACAAAACCCAATATTCCAAAAATCAAGAAAAAGGCAAGGATGACCGCAAGTTTCTTTTTCAGAAAAAAGAGAAATTCCAGCAAATGCAGTTCTGCTTGCTCGTTGGTATTTTCCATAGTGTTCTCCTCATTCTATGATTCCGTTCTCTATGACAGCCAAGGGGTTGTCCCAGAATAGCGAGGCTGCGTATTGCACGCCATATTTTTTGCACACCTTCAAAAAGCATTCCTGCAACACAGGCGGGCGATGTTTTACATCATGGGCATCCGACGCCACAAAGTGTGCCCTCCTGTTTTCTAACACGTTATGACAAAAACGCTTGATTCCAAAACCGTTTTTGCCTAAAATGCTGTCTGCATTTAATTGCAGCAATGCGCCTGCATCTAACAACTCGTTTAGAAAATCCAAATCTTTTCGGACAATGCTGCAACGCTCGATATGTGCAATGATGGGAACGAAACCGTTATAGATGGTTTTAGTTACGCCGTTCATCATTTGCGAGCGCAAGGTGTTTGCCCCAAATTCCAGTAACGCATAATGGGAATTATTCAGGCGCAGAACCTTGTTCTGATAAATGATTTCCGGCGCATCATTTTCATAAGAAATTTCCTGACCTAAATAAAGCTGCATTTCGGGGAACTCGGAAATTGCCATTTCCTGCAGCCAGGAAAAATTCTCCTTCAGCATATCCGGTGTGGACTGCTTGTAAATTCCCCGGTAGTGCGGCGTCAGAAAAACCGCTTTTGTGCCGTTTTTCCACGCGGTACGCAACATACGCAAGGCTTCGGACATATCTTGGGCGCCATCGTCAACACCCGGAAGAATGTGGGTATGGATATCTATAAAACCTTGCATATTTACACTCCAAAGTGATATTTGGTTTATAAGTTAACAGCGCTCCCATTATAGCACAGCGGGGTTATAAATACAACCCCAAAATACAGACGGATTGGAGCTTTTCCTTTGTGCAGGTGTGGGATTTATCTTGCTAATTGGTGGGACATTCGCTATAATGATAACAAGAACACCGAAAGGAGAAAGCTATGAAAAAACTGAAGTTTGGAATGGTAGGCGGTGGACCCGGCTCGTTTATCGGAGATGCCCACAGAAAGGCTATCAACATTGATGCGATGGCCGACTTGGTGGCGGGCTGCTTCTCCCGCAGCCTGGACAAATGCCGGCAGACCGGCGCAGAGCTGGACGTTGCGCCGGAACGTTGCTACGAAAGCTTCGAAGAAATGGCAAAAGCGGAGGCGGCGCGTCCCGACGGTATTGATTTTGTGGTGGTGGTAACCCCCAACGTAAGCCACTATGCCGTGTGCAAGGCGTTTTTGGAGGCGGGTATTCATGTGTCCTGCGATAAGCCTCTGTGCCTAAGTGTAGAGCAGGCGGAAGAGCTGGTGGCGTTGGCAGAGAAAAAGGACTTGCTGTTTTTGGTGACGTATACCTATATGGGTCATGTGACTGCCAAGCATATCCGCAGCTACATTGCCTCCGGAAAGTTAGGTAAAATCCGCACCGTTATGGCCGAGTATCCTCAGGGCTGGCTTGCCTACGAGGGAGAGTGGGGCGGCAAGCAGGGACAATGGCGCTGCGACCCGGAGCAGTCCGGCGGTGTGAACTGTTTAGGTGATTTGGGTACCCATGTGGAAAACGCAGTGTCTATGCTCACAGGCCTCAAAATCAAGCGGGTGCTGGCAAAAATGGATGTGGTAGTGCCCGGCCGCGTGCTGGATGATAACGATGTGGTGATGGTGGAATACGAAGGCGGTGCCACCGGCTGCTACTGGACCAGCCAGTTTGCCATCGGCCACGATAACGATTTGCGGGTACGAATTTATGGCGAAAACGGCTCGATTTTGTTGCGTCAGGAGGAAAGCGAAAAGGTCACGATGATTGACCGGGATGGCACCATTGTGGAACGCCACCGGGGTAACGGCGGCATTGAAAGTGATGCAGCTGCCTATGGCCGCCTGCCGTCAGGTCACACCGAAGGCTGGCTGGAGTCTATGGGAAATCTGTATAAGTCCTTTATTTCCTGTGTTGCAGCCAAAAAAGACGGCAGCTTCACAGAAGAAATGGTGGATTTTCCCACAGTCCGCGACGGCGCAGAGGGCGTTAAGTTCATCCACGCCTGCCTAAAATCCAATGCCGCCGGAAACATCTGGGTAAACTTATAAATCATAACGGGTTGGTGAATTACCGACCCGTTTTTTTATAAAGCGTGTTTGCGAAAAACGATAGAAAAATGAAAACCGTGACATAATATCCAAAAGCCCAAAAGGAGAGATCCAATGGAACGGATATTTAAGCTGAAAGAACGAAATACCACGGTCAAAACAGAATTTATTGCGGGTATGACCACCTTTTTTGCAATGGTTTATATTTTGATGGTCAATGCCGATATGTTTTCCAATCCCTTCGGTGACGGCTCCAATCCCTTAGGTGTCAGCTACGGTGCGATCTATATTGCCACGGCTATTTCTGCAGTGGTGGGCACCATCGGCATAGGTCTTATGTCCAACCTGCCTTTGGCACAGGCCAGCGGCATGGGTTTGAATGCCTTTTTTGTATATACTGTTTGTATTGGTTTCGGTCTGTCCTATGCCAACGCCTTGGTGCTGATTTTGGGTGAAGGTGTTGTGTTTATCCTGCTGTCGGTGACCGGTTTGCGGAAGAAAATCTTTGGTGCGTTGCCGGAGGCGGTCCGGGTGGCAATTCCGGCGGGTATCGGCTTGTTTCTTACCCTTTTGGGTTTGGAAAATGCCGGTATCGTAGTGCCCAACAGCACTACCTGCGTGGATCTGGGGTCGTTTAATCTGCTGAAGCAGGAGTGGGGCAGCATTATGCCTATGGTGGTCACTCTGTGCACATTCTTAGGCATTGTGATTATGGAAAAGAAGCGGATCCGCTGCGCAGTGCTTATCGGTATTTTAGGCGGTATGGGACTTTACTACTTGTTGGGATTGACAGTGCCCGGTTTCTATCATGCTCTGCAAATTCAGTTCGTTAGTCCTATTACGGTGTTCAAGGAGTTTGGGGCGCAATCTTTCTTGACAGTGCTAAAGGAGGGGTTTGATTTCTCTGCCTATGCAGCGCAACACGGAACTGCAAATTTGGCGTTGACCATTGCAACCACTGCACTGGCATTTTGTATGGTGGATATGTTTGACACCTTGGGCACGATGTACGCCGCCTGTGAGCGGGCAAATCTGCTGGACGAAAAGGGTGACCCCATCAATATGAATGAGGGTATGCTCTCCGACGCCATAGCTACCACTGTGGGCGCGTTGTGCGGCACATCCACCGTTACTACCTACAGCGAGGCTAATGCAGGCGTGGCTGCCGGTGGCAGAACGGGACTGACCTCTGTGTTCTGCGGTCTGTTCTTCTTTGTGGCAATGTTCTTAAGTCCCATTGCCCAGTTAGTGCCCGGCTGCGCCACCGCTGCAGCGCTGATTTACGTGGGTTACCTGATGCTGGTATCTATTAAAAATGTACAGTGGGATGACCTGAAAATCGGCGTGCCTGCCTTTATGACCCTGGCGGTGATGCCCTTTACCTATAATATTTCCTACGGCATTGCCTTTGGCCTGATTTCCTATATCGTCATCAGCATTTTCTGCGGTGAAATTAAGAAGATTAAAGCCGCCGCCTGGGTGGTTGCGCTGCTGTTTGTGGCGATGCTGCTGCTGACTCATTAAGCTGATATCACAACGAAAAATCAAAACCGCTGACCGTTTTGGTCAGCGGTTTTTGCTTGTGGATTTACGAGCAATGAAGGTGGCGGAAAATTTGTGCCTTTTTTAACAATTTGTGTTGACAGAACCAAATTCCTGGGGTACAATGACCGCAACGGGCATCCCCTAAAAAATACGAGTAAAAGCAACGGGATTTCCTGAATTAAGGAGGAAGAAATATGGAACACAGAGTCGTTTCCAGATTGACTGAGGGTTGGTTTTTGTACCAAGGCTGGCCCACCATTGCCAAGGACAAAAACGGCACACTTTATATTGCCTGTTCGTCCAATCGTTTGGCGCACGTTTGCCCATTTGGTAAGGATGTGATGTACGTCAGTAATGATGAGGGAGAAAGCTGGTCTGCGCCTCAAATCATTAATGATACCAAGTTAGATGACCGGGATGCCGGCCTTATCTGCTGGGGTGACGGCAATATGCTGCTGACCTGGTTCAATAATGAGCCTTGGTTTACTTACACCCTGCCCGGCCGCGCTGCCCGTTGGTCCAACCTGGGTGAGCCGTTGAGCCTGGCAATGATTGATAAGTGGAAAGAAATCCCTCAGGAAGAATTCGGCTCCTTCACCCGTATTTCCCGTGACTACGGTAAAACCTGGTCCAAGCCCAGAAAGGCACCTGTGACCTGCCCCCACGGCGCTATCCGCCGTGAAGATGGTAGCTTGCTGTGGGTTGGTTTGGAGATTCACTCGGGTATGGGTGTTCCTGCCGGTGCTGTAACTGCGGTTAAGAGTACTGACGACGGCGAAACCTGGCAGCTTCAGGGTGTTCTGCCCAAGCCCAAGACCCATAAGGGCAATAAGGTTTTGGATATCTGTGAGCCCCACTGTGTGGATTTGGGTGACGATGTGATTTTAGCGGCTGTCCGCTGCGTGGTTGACGGCGATGCAGACGATGAGCTGGCGCAGACCTATCATATGACCACCTACCTGTCCCGCTCCGAAGACGGCGGCAAGACCTGGAGCGAGCCCCAGTTTATGGAGCGTTTGGGCGCGCCTCCCCACCTGATGGTGCACTCCTCCGGCGCGCTGATTTTCTCCTTCGGACGCCGTGTTCCCCCTTACGGTCAGCACGTCCGTGTGAGCTTCGACAAGGGCCTGACCTGGTCTGAGGACGTGAAAATCGGTGCCGACACCGATGTCACCGACCAGGGTTATCCCTCCACTGTGGAGCTGAGTAACGGCGATTTGCTCACGGCATATTACCAGAGATGTCCCGGTGATGAGCACACTTCTATTTTGTGCAGTCAGTGGAGCCTGTCGGATATTAAATAAATTACAAAACGCCATCTGTTCTTCACAGGTGGCGTTTAACCTTTCTTGCAGTTGACGAAAGCGCGTAAATTATATAAAATGTACAGGTAAACAAAATGTAAGAGGTGCCTATGAACGGAGCAATTTTAAAAATCCTTGCAGCTATCTTTATGACTGCAGACCACGTGGGAATGGTGTTGTTTCCCCAGTACATTGCTTTTCGGAAAATTGGTCGTTTGGCGTTTCCCATATTTGCTTATATGATTGCCGAGGGTTGCCGGTACACCAGAAGTATGCCCCGCTATTGGGGGCTGGTGACGGCAGTTGCGGCAGTGTGCCAGGTGGCGTATTTTGTGGCAATGGATTCGCTGTACCAGTGTATTTTTGTTACCTTCAGTCTGTCCATCGGGCTGATTTGGCTCATAAAAATTGCCCAAGACAAGGGTGGTGCCGGATGGATATTGCCGATTTTGGGTCTTGGTGTTGTGTTCTTTGTAACGGAGGTGCTGCCCTATATACTCTCTAACACCGGTTACAAAGTGGACTACGGCTTCTGCGGTGTGCTGCTGCCGGTTGCTGTATATTTGGGAAAAAACAAATGGGAAAAGCTGCTCCTTGCGTCGGTTGTCCTGTTGGCGCTGGCGTTCGACATGGGGGCAATTCAGTTTTATTCTTTGCTTTCACTACCTTTGCTTGCGCTTTATAATGGAAAACGGGGCAGGGGAATAGGCAAGTATTTCTTCTATATCTATTATCCTGTCCATTTGTTGCTTATTCAGGGACTTGCCTATTTGTTATAATTGGTTGATATTGTAAAAGATTTAATGTATAATGGTACAATGAAAAAGTTTAGGAGATAGAAAAATGCGTATTGTTGTGAAAGTCGGCACCTCTACTTTGGCGCATCCCGGCGGCCGGATGAATATTCGCCGTGTGGAACTGCTTTGTAAGGTGCTGAGTGATTTGAAAAACGCAGGCTGTGAGGTGGTGCTGGTCTCCTCCGGTGCCATCGGTATGGGCGTGGGCAAATTAGGACTTGCCGGACGTCCGCAGGATATGCCCGGCAAGCAGGCAGCGGCGGCGGTGGGTCAGTGCGAGCTGATGTACACCTACGACAAGCTGTTTTCCCAGTATAACCACACCGTTGCCCAGATTTTGCTGACGGCGGACGATATTCACGACCCGCGCCACAGCACCCACGTTCACGATAACTTAGAGCAGCTGCTTGCGTGGAATGTGCTGCCTGTTGTCAACGAAAACGATGCGGTTTCCATTGACGAAATCGGTGTACATACCACCATTGGCGAAAATGACACCTTGGCAGCCTATGTTGCCCGTCTGGTGAAGGCAGATACTTTGGTGCTGCTTTCGGATATTGACGGTCTGTACACCGCAGACCCCCACAAGGATGCGCAGGCAACCCTGATTCCCGAAGTCAAGGCAATTACACCGGAAATTTTGGAGCTTGCCGGCGGTAGCGGCACCTCCCTGGGCACAGGGGGTATGACCACCAAGCTGAAGGCGGCACAGATTGTGATGCCCGAGGGGATTGATATGATTATCGCCAACGGCCAGGATCCGGAAATCCTCTACGGACTGATGGAGAATAAGAACTTTGGCACACGATTTGCAGGTGAAAGAAAATGACCACTTTGGAAATTTTGAAGCAGGCGAAGAAAAGCGCACCGGCGCTTTCTCTGCTGACCACGGAAGAAAAGAACAATGCATTGCTTTCTATGGCGCAGGCGCTGCTACATAACACCCCGGCAATTTTGCAGGCAAATGCGGAAGATTGCAAAAAGGCGACCCACTTGTCTGCCTCTATGATAGACAGACTTTCTCTGACGGAAAGCCGTATTGCCGGTATGGCAGAGGGTATCCGTGAGGTGGTAGCGCTTCCGGACCCTGTGGGCTATGTCCGCAGTCGTGTAGAGCGGCCCAACGGCATCGTCATTGACCGTGTGGGCGTGGCGATGGGCGTCATTGCCATGGTGTATGAGGCGCGCCCCAATGTGACCTCCGATGCGGCGGCTTTGGCAATCAAAGCAGGCTCTGCCTGTGTGCTGCGCAGCGGTAGGGATGCGTTTTTATCCGCCCAGGCTATTGTGCAGGCAATGCAAAAGGGCCTTGAGAGCGTTAATCTTCCTAAGGAGCTTGTGCAATTGGTGGAGGATACCTCACGCCAAAGCGTCACAGACCTGATGGAGGCTGTGGGCTATGTGGATTTGCTGATTCCCCGTGGCGGCGCAGGACTCATTAAAGCCTGCACCGAGGGCGCGAAAGTGCCCTGTATCCAGACCGGCACCGGTATTTGCCATATTTACGTGGACAAAGCTGCCAACCAGGAAAAGGCACTGAACATCATTGAAAATGCAAAAACCAGCCGTCCTTCCGTGTGCAATGCGGCAGAGTGCTGCCTGGTGCATCAGGATATTGCAGAAGAATTTTTACCAAAGCTTTATGACAGGCTGGTGAAAAACCGCAAGGAAAACCCTGTGGAGCTGCGGCTGGATGCCAAAGCACAGGCAATCATCCCCGGCACACCTGCCGGTGCATCCGACTTTGACACCGAATTTTTGGACTATATCTTGGCAGTAGGCGTTGTGACCGATGCAGATACCGCGATGGGACATATCGCATTGCATTCAACGGGTCACAGCGAATGTATTGTCACAGAGGATGCTTCCGTTGCCGAGAAATTCACCCGGGTGATCGATAGTTCCGCGGTGTATGTGAACTGCTCCACCCGCTTTACTGACGGCGGTGAGTTCGGCTTGGGTTGCGAAATCGGCATTTCCACCCAAAAGCTGCACGCCCGCGGTCCTATGGGTTTGGAAGAAATCTGCACGTATAAGTATGTCATCCACGGCGACGGACAAATCCGCTAAGGAGGAAAAGAATATGAATATCATTGGTTTTATCGGCACCGGCAATATGGGCGGTGCGCTGGCGCGGGCAGCTGCAAAAAGCACCCCCAAGGAGAATATTTTGCTTGCCGACGCCTATGCGCCTGTGGCGGAAAAGTTAGCCCAGGAGCTGGGCTGCGCGGCAGTGACGGTTGCCGAGGTGGCGAAAAAGGCAAATATTATCTTCTTAGGCGTGAAACCTCAGGTCATTGGTGCAATGCTTTCGGAAATTGCCCCCATTTTGGCAGGTCGGCAGGATTTTGTGCTGGTGTCTATGGCGGCAGGCGTTGTCATCCGCGACATTCAAAAGATGGCAGGCGGTGCGTATCCTGTGATTCGCATTATGCCCAATCTGCCTGTGCAGGTGGGCGAGGGTATGATTTTGTATGATTACACCGAGAATGTAACCGAAGACGCGTTGCAGGCGTTTTTGAATACCATGTCTGCCTCCGGCAAGCTGGACAGACTTCCGGAAAAACTCATTGATGCCGGCAGTGCTTTGTCCGGTTGTGGTCCTGCTTTTGTGTGCCTGTTTGCCGAGGCTTTGGCAGACGGCGCGGTTGCCTGTGGATTAACCCGGGCACAGGCGCTTGCTTATGCGGAGCAGACCTTGCTGGGCACTGCCAAGACGCTGCTGGAGAAAAATATGCACCCCGGTGTGCTGAAGGATGCGGTTTGTTCCCCCGGCGGCTCTACCATTGCCGGCGTTGCGGCTATGGAGCAGGGTGCTTTCCGCGCCAGTGTGATAGAAGGCGTGGCTGCAGCATATCAAAGAACCCAAGAATTGGGCAAATAACCATTAAAAAGCTGTAAAAAATGTTTTACAAATGCAGATAATTGTATTATAATAGTTCAGTGGTGCGAAAAACAGCACCGGTAATTTGAATTTAGGAGTGTTGATTATGGGTCGGATGTTAGGTACCGTTTCTATGGGCGTGAGAGCCCCCATTATCCGTCAGGGAGATGACCTGGCGAGCATCGTTACCGACTCTATCTTGGAAGCTGTGAAAAACGGTGAAATAACCCCCCGCGATCGTGACGTGGTGGCAATGACCGAAGCTATCGTTGCCCGCGCACAGGGTAACTATGTCAGTGTTGACGATATTGCTGCAGATATTCGCGCAAAATTCGGTGGCGAAACTTTGGGCGTGATTTTCCCTATTTTGAGCCGTAACCGTTTCTCTATCTGCCTGCGTGGTATTGCCAAGGGCTGTAAGAAAATCGTGCTGATGCTCAGCTATCCTGCAGACGAGGTGGGCAACCACCTGATCGATTGGGATATGATGGACCAGAACGGTGTTGACCCTTATAAAGATGTGCTGAATGAGGAACAGTACCGGAAGATGTTCGGCTTTGTGAAGCACCCCTTCACCGGCGTGGACTATGTGGAGTATTACTCCCAGCTCATCCGCGAGTGCGGCGCAGAGGTGGAAGTGATTTTCGCCAATGACCCCCGTGCAGTGCTCAACTATACCAAAAATGTGCTGCACTGTGATATTCACACCCGTGTGCGCACCAACCGCCTGCTGAAGGCTGCCGGTGGCGAAAAAGTGTTTGGCATGGACGAGATTATGACCGCACCTGTAAACGGCAGCGGCTGCAACGAGCGTTACGGCCTGTTGGGCTCCAACAAGGCAACTGACGATACAGTCAAGCTGTTCCCCCGTGAGTGCCAGGGACTGGTGGAAGAAATTCAGGATAAGTTAGTGAAAGCCACCGGTAAGCACATCGAAGTGATGGTCTACGGTGACGGCGCATTCAAAGATCCTGTGGGCAAGATTTGGGAGCTGGCTGACCCTGTGGTCTCTCCTGCATACACCCCCGGCTTGGAGGGTACTCCCAACGAACTGAAGCTGAAGTATTTGGCAGATAACGATTTTGCGGATTTGTCCGGTGAGGCTCTGCGGGACGCTATCCGGGATAAAATCCAGGCCAAGGACGGCTCATCTTTAGTGGGAAATATGGCTGCTCAAGGCACAACCCCCCGCCGGCTGACCGACCTGATTGGCTCTTTGTGCGACCTGACCTCCGGCTCCGGTGATAAGGGCACGCCCATTGTCTATATCCAGGGCTATTTCGATAACTACACCAACGACTAATTGTGAATAAAAAGGGTATAATCGACGGGAAACACCCCGCGGTTATGCCCTTTTTGTGCTGTTAACCCCTTGAAAAAACGGGGTAAAAATGGTATAATATACTGAAATTTTTGGAAGGGAAGCGCAGCTGCCTATGGAACGAATTACATCTCGCAAAAACCCCTTTTTGCAGCAGGTACGCCGTCTGCTTACCTCGAAAAAAGAACGGGAGCTATCAGGCCTGTTTGTGTCCGACGGCACCAAGCTTCTCAGTGAGGCTGTTCGTTGGTGGCCCGGCTTGGATACGGTCATCTTATCCGACGATGTGCAAGCAGATGTTCCAATGAATGTCCGGCTTATCCGCGTGCCGGAGGATGTAATGGCATCCATATCCCCAATGCAGACCCCGCAAGGCGCGTTGTTCCTCTGCCGCCTGCCGGAGAAAAAAGAATTTGCGCCTACCCCGGGCATGCTGCTTTTAGACGGCATTCAGGATCCGGGCAATTTGGGCACCATTTTGCGTACTGCCGATGCTCTGAACGTACCGGTGGCGCTTTTGGAAGGCTGCGCCGACCCTTATAGTCATAAGGTGGTCAGAGCCAGCATGGGTGCGGTGTTCCGCACAAAAGTCCAGCAGACTACCTGGTTAGATGCCAAAGAAAAATGCGCCGATGCCGGTATTCCAATTGCGGTGACTGCCCTGTCCAATCAGGCAATAGACCTGCGACAGGCGCCCCTTGATAAAATGGCGGTTGTCATTGGCAGCGAGGGACAAGGCGTAAGACAAGAAATCTTAGAAAATGCGGGGCAGGAACTGATTATTCCGATGAACCCCAACTGCGAATCACTCAATGCTGCCATAGCCGCAGCCATTGTGATGTGGCAGATGCAAAAATAGAAAGAGAAACGGGTGAAGAAAATGCTGATACATTGGATTTGGTATGCTACGCTTCCCAATGTGAGCCTGAAGCAAAAATTAGAGCTTTTAAAGCATTTTTCTGACCCGGAAGAGATTTATAACACAGAGAGCTTTGCCCATATCCGCCAAATTCCCACACCCATCGGGAAGGCTTTGGAAAATAAGGATTTGACTCTTGCCCGCTCTGTGGTCAAAGGCTGCGCCGAAAAACAGGTGGGCATTTTGACAATGGCAGATGCCGGTTATCCCAGCAAACTTAAGAATATTGCAGACCCGCCTCTGGTACTATATTATAAAGGTGTGCTTCCGGATTTTGAGGGGCAGCCGGTCATCGGTGTTGTGGGAACACGGAAAGCCTCTGCCTACGGAATGAATGTGGCGCGGGTTATTTCCCGTGAGCTTGCCGTCTGCGGCGGACTTGTGGTATCCGGTGGCGCAGGCGGTATTGACACCGCCGCTTTGCAGAGCGCAAATTCTGCAGGCAGCCAAACTGTGGCGGTTTTAGGCTGCGGCGTCAATGTGGCATACCCCAAAACAAATCGGGAACTGTTTTCCAAAATCTCCCAAAACGGCTGCCTGATGTCGGAGTACCTGCCGGATAGCGAGCCGAAGCCCTGGCAGTTTCCCGAGCGCAACCGTATTATCAGCGGACTGTCCGATGGCGTGCTGGTAGTGGAAGCGCCCAACCAAAGCGGCGCGCTGATTACTGCCCGGGATGCTTTCCAACAGGGCAGAGATGTGTTTGCCGTTCCCGGCAGTGTGGGGATGGCAACCTGCGCAGGCAGCAACGGGCTGATTGGCGATATTGCAACGGCTGTGTTTTGCGGCTGGGATATTTTGAAAGTGTATGCGCCCCAGTACCCCTACACAGTGGAAAAGCGGGATGTGGAAAAACCGAACTTTTCCCGACAGCGTTTGGCAGAAACCGTGATTTTTCCGGAGCTTCAAGAACCTGCGGAGAAAAAACCTATTGACAATCCAACCGCAAACGCGTATAGTGACTTAGAAAATAACCTGACACCGCAGGAGGAAGCTGTGCTTCGCTGCTTGGATTTAAACCCAATCCCTGTGGATCGTTTGATTGCGCAAACAGGACTTCCGGCACCGGAGGCTTTGCGCGCTTTAACAGCCCTGGCGCTGAAAGGGATGGTACAAAACCATCCGGGCAGACTGGTATCTGCCAATTATCGATGATGGAGGAAACTATGGCACAAACCAATCTTGTTATTGTTGAGTCGCCTTCCAAGGCGAAAACCATAGGAAAATATTTAGGACCGGAATATGTGGTAAAAGCCAGTATGGGTCACCTGCGGGATTTGCCCAAGAGCACCATGGGTGTGGACATTGCCGGCGGCTTTGTGCCGGAGTATGTACCGATGGACACCAAGTCGGAAGTTATTGCCGACCTTAAGAAGGCTGCAAAGAAGGCAGAAAATGTCTATCTGGCAACCGACCCTGACCGGGAAGGCGAGGCTATTTCCTGGCATTTGAAGGAGCTACTGCAGCTTCCCGAGGAAAAAGCCCATCGGGTGACCTTTCACGAGATTACCCAAAAGGTGGTTACCCAGTCCATCCAAAATCCCCGGAGCATTGACTATGCCTTAGTGGATGCCCAGCAGGCACGCCGCGTGCTGGACCGCATTGTGGGCTATGAGCTGTCGCCGCTGCTTTGGAAAAAGGTGCGTCGCGGTCTGTCTGCAGGTCGTGTGCAGTCTGTGGCAACCCGCCTGGTGGTGGATAGAGAAAATGAAATCCGTGCCTTTGTTCCCAAGGAATATTGGTCGCTGGATGTGACCTTGCGCCGCACACAAACCCCCGGCACTTTTGTTGCCCGCTATCACGGCGACACCAAGAAAAAAGAGCTGGAAAACGAAGCGCAAACCGATAAAATCATTGCCGACATCGAAGGCCGCGAATTTACCGTGACCAATGTCAAGCGGGCAGAGAAAAAGCGTTCTGCCGCCCCTCCGTTTACCACCTCCACCTTGCAGCAGGAGGCTTCCCGTAAGCTGAATATGACCCCCAAGCGCACAATGGCTATTGCCCAGCAGCTGTATGAAGGCGTGGATGTGGCAGGGGAAGGCACTTTGGGTCTGATTACCTATATGCGTACCGACTCTCTGCGCCTGTCGGAAGAGGCGATGGCAGCAGCAGGCGCCTTTATCAAAAACCGCTACGGCAAGGAATATTACTACGGAAAGTTCCACAATTTCAAAACAAAGTCCGGCGCCCAGGATGCCCACGAAGCCATCCGCCCCACCCATGTGGAGCTGGATCCGGAGAAAATCCAAAGCAGCCTGACCAAAGAGCAATACCGCCTATATAAGCTGATTTGGAGCCGCTTTTTGGCATCCCAGATGGCAAACGCGGTGTATGACACTGTGGCAATCGACACCCAATGTGCCGGTCACACCTTCCGTTCCACCCACCAGAGCCTGAAATTTGCCGGCTTTATTGCGGTGTACGAGGAAGGCAAGGACGAGGACAGTGAAGCCGTAGGTTCTCCGCTTCCCAATTTGCAGGAAGGGGAGACTGCGCTGGCAACCGATATCAAAAAGGAGCAGCACTTCACCCAGCCACCTGCCCGTTACACCGAGGCAACCCTGGTTAAGGCAATGGAGGAAAAGGGCGTTGGCAGACCTTCTACCTACGCAGGTATTGTTTCTACCATTCAAGACAGGGAATATGTGCAAAAGACAGATAAGCGCCTTTCTCCCACCGCACTGGGCGAGGTGGTCAACACCTTGATGTTAGAGCGTTTTCAGGATATTATTGATGTGGAATTTACTGCCAATATGGAAAATCAATTGGATGATGTGGAGGCAGGAAAGCGTCAGTGGAAGGCTGTTTTGGAGGAGTTCTATCAGCAATTCCATCGGGAACTGGAGGAGGCAGAGGCTGCCTTAGAGGGCGTTCGGCTGAAAGTTCCCGACGAGGTTTCCGAGGAAATCTGCGAAGAATGCGGGCGGAATATGGTGGTCAAAATCGGCAGATTTGGCAAGTTCTTAGCTTGTCCGGGCTTCCCCGAATGCAAGAACACCAAGCCCATTGTAGAAAAAATGCCCGGCCGCTGCCCCAAGTGCGGCAGCACGATTTTGAAGCGCAAATCCAAGCGCGGCTTTGCCTACTATGGCTGCGAGCGGGGCGCTGAGTGCGGCTTTATGAGCTGGGATGTGCCCACAGCAGAGGATTGCCCCAGCTGCGGACAGACTTTGTTTAAAAAGTCCGGCAGAGGCCGTATGAAGAGCTTCTGCATTAACGAGGCTTGTAAGGATTTCCTCCCCGAGGACAAGCGGGGCTATTACAAAAAGACAGAAAAAGCAGAAAAGGCAGAAAAAGCCACAAAGAAAACCACGAAAAAGACAGGGAGCAAAAGCAAATGAGTAAGGTGAAGGTAATTGGCGCAGGACTTGCTGGCTGTGAAGCAGCCTGGCAGTTGGCGCAGCGGGGTATCTGCGTGACCCTTTATGAAATGAAGCCGGCAAAAAAATCGCCTGCCCACCATACTGACACCTTTGCAGAGCTGGTCTGCTCCAATTCTCTGCGTGGCGACCGGCTGGAAAACGCGGTAGGACTTCTCAAGGAGGAGCTGCGGCGTTTGGATAGTCTGATTTTGGCTTGCGCCGAGGCAACCCGCGTGGAAGCCGGCGGCTGCCTGGCGGTGGACCGTCAGGGCTTTTCGGACCTTGTTACGGAGAAAATCAAAAACCACCCCAACATTACAGTTTGCTCGGAAGAAATTACCGAAGTTCCGGAAGGCCCTGTGATTGTGGCAACAGGCCCCTTGACCTCCGATGCCCTGTCGGACGCCATTGGCAAATACTTTGGCTCGGAACACTTGCATTTCTTTGATGCGGCTGCACCTTTGGTTACGGCAGAATCCATTGATATGACAAAAGCCTGGTGGCAATCCCGCTATGACCGGGGCACGCCGGACTATATCAACTGCGCGATGAACAAAGAAGAATATCTTGCCTTTCTGCAGGCGCTGATTTCCGCCGAGGAGGCGGAGGTCCACGGCTTTGAGGACAAGCGGGTGTTCGAGGGTTGTATGCCGGTGGAGGTTATGGCGCGCAGAGGCGAAGACACATTGCGGTTTGGTCCCTTAAAGCCGGTGGGACTTATCGACCCCAACACAGGCAAGGAGCCTTATGCAGTTGTGCAACTGCGGCAGGACAATGCAGCCAAGAGTGTATTTAACTTAGTGGGCTTCCAGACACACTTGAAATTTCCCGAGCAGAAGCGGGTGTTCTCTATGATTCCCGCGCTTCAAAACGCAGAATTTGTCCGCTATGGTGTGATGCACCGCAACACCTTCCTGCAATCGCCCAAGCTGTTGGACAAGTATTACGCAGACCGCCGCAATCCCTTGGTTGCCTTTGCCGGACAGATGACCGGTGTGGAGGGCTATGTGGAAAGCGCCGCATCCGGCTATTTGGCGGCAGTTGCTATGGCTGCCAAGGTGCAGGGAAAACCCCTGCCGGAGTTTCCCCAGGAAACGGCAATTGGCGCGCTGGGCCTGTATATCAGTGATGAACGGCTGGAGCATTTTCAGCCTATGAATATCAATTTCAGCATTATTTCTCCTTTGGAAAAACGAATCCGCAAAAAGGCGGAAAAGAACCTTGCCCTTGCCAACCGTTCTTTGGAAATCATTGACAGAATATCGAAGAAATAAGAGAGGTGTTTTCTATGAAGATTATATTGGATGCTATGGGTGGCGACCACGCACCGGAAGCGCCCGTATTGGGTGCGGTGCAGGCAGCCCGGGATTTTGGCGCTCAAATCACTTTGGTGGGCAGAGGCGACGAGATTTTAGAGGTTATGCGCAAGCATAATATCACAGATTTGCCCCAGGGCATGGAGATTGCCAACGCCGATGAAGTGGTGGATATGCACGATGACCCTGCCAATGTTATCCGCAAGAAGAAAAATTCCTCTATGGTTTTGGGCCTGAAAATGGTTGCCGAAGGACAGGGAGATGCCTTTGTGTCTGCCGGCAGTACCGGTGCGTTGCTTTCCGGCGCTACCTTGCTTGTCAAGCGGGTTAAGGGTATTCGCCGCGCGGCAATGGGTCCTGTGATGCCTAATAAGGCAGGCGGCAAGACGGTTATTTTGGACTGCGGCGCCAATGCCGAGTGTACGGCAGAGTTTTTGCTCCAGTTCGGTTTGGTGGGAAGCCTCTATGCCAAAAAGTACTTAGGTGTGGAAAATCCCAAGGTGGGACTTCTCAATATCGGCACAGAGGACAGCAAGGGTACACCCCTGCAGAAGGAAGCTTATGCGCTGCTGACCCAGGCGTCCGGACAGGGGATTTTGAACTTTGTGGGTAATGTGGAAGCCCGCGATGTGCCTTTGGGCGCGGTGGATGTGGTGGTATGCGACGGCTTTGCCGGCAATGTGCTGCTCAAATCCATTGAGGGTACTGCTATGTTTATGGGCAGTATGATGAAGCATAAGATTTTTAAGCGCAACATCTTCTCCAAAATCGGCTATTTGTTCTGCAAGCCCGGTGTGGACGAGGTTATGAAAATGCTGGATTATCGGGAAATCGGCGGCACAGAATTTTTGGGCATTAAAAAGCCTGTGATTAAAGCCCACGGTTCTTCCGATGCCTTAGCCTTCCGCAATGCTGTGCGTCAGGCAATGGCTGCGGCAGAGAGTAATATTTCCGATGATTTGGAGCAAGCCTTGCAGCTGCTGAATAATACGGAGGCGACGGAAAATGATTAAGGATTTGGAAGTGGCGTTGGGCTACCAATTTCAGAATATTACCCTGCTGCAAAACGCCCTGACCCACTCCTCCTATGCCAATGAACGTTGGCACGACAGCCTGAAAAGCAACGAACGGCTGGAGTTTTTAGGCGATTCGATTTTGGGTATGGCGGTGGCGGAGTATCTGTACCAAACCTTCCCGGACCGCCCCGAGGGCGAGCTGACCCGTATGCGTGCGGATATGGTCTGCGAGCAGGCGCTGGCGAATATTGCAAACCGCTTGCAGCTGGGGCAGTATCTGCTGCTGGGCCACGGAGAGGAGCAATGTGGCGGCAGAAGCAGAGCCTCCATTTTGGCCGATGCAGTGGAATCTGTCATCGCGGCAACGTTTTTAGATGGCGGTATGGCGGCGGCAAACACGATTATCGAAAAGTTTGTGCTTTGCAATGTACCCCAAACACAACTGCACAATGTTGATTTTAAAACCACCCTGCAGGAGCAGGTGCAGAAAAAGAAAAACCAGGTGCTTTCCTATGCCCTTGTGGGTGAAAGCGGTCCTGACCACGATAAGCGGTTTACGGTGGCGGTTTCTCTCAACGGCGAAGAAATCGGTCGCGGTGAGGGCAGTAGCAAAAAGCGGGCTGAGCAAGATGCCGCCCGTGTGGCACTGGAGAACGTAGAAAATTAAAAAAATCAAAAAATACACTTGCTATTTTAAAAAGAATAGTGTATACTATCAAAGTGCCTGCCGGTGTGATGGAATTGGTAGACGTAGTGGACTCAAAATCCACCGATGGCGACATCGTGCCGGTTCGAGTCCGGCCACCGGCACCAAAAAAAGAGGAGGCTTTATGCCTCCTCTTTTTTTGGTGCTGTGGATAGGCCTCGAATAATCTAAATGCAACAGTCCGGTGGACTGTTGCTGGCGACGGCTTGAGGTCGCCAAACCTCTATTTTTGCCTGCGGCAAAAATGCAAACGAGTCCGGCCACCGGCACCAAAAAAGAACGAAGCTTTTGCTTTGTTCTTTTTTATCCCATCCGGGCGAGAATCCAAAGCAGCTGAACTGCCTGGTGGTATCCTTCCTTTTGATAAGATGTTGCAATTTTGTCATTGCCATTTATAGGATTTGTGTTATGATATATTTAATAGATACATAAACAGAGGCGATATTATGATTATCACACAAAAAAGAAATTATACATTGGACATCGCAAGAATTCTCGCAGTGATTGCGGTTGTTATGATCCATAGCAGTGCGCCCTTTGTGTCAAAACACAAGCCGTTTACCACCGAACATCTTGTGGGAAACATATTTAATAGTATATCCCGCTTTGGTGTGCCTATGTTCTTAATGATTTCGGGCTCTTTATTCCTGGATGAGCGCAAGGAAGTCACACTTAAAAAGATTTTCACGAAAAATGTAATAAGCCTTGCTGTCATTACTGTCCTTTGGGCGGTGATTTATTCCGTTATCCATTATGCGCTTTTTCCACATTTGGACAATAAGCCAATCAACACAAAAAAACTTATTGACGCAATCTGTGTGGGCCATTATCATATGTGGTATCTGTATATGATTATAGGGCTTTACTGTATAACGCCATTTCTGAAGAAGTTTGTCGTAAGAGAAAATTCCAGAATGGTATTGCTGTTTATCGCCTTTTCCTTACTGGGAACCTTTCTGCCTTACGCCATAAATATGGCAAATAAGTTGGGGGCAGATTTGACAAGAATAACAGCCGTGCTAAAAAAGCTTAAATTGGAATTTTTTAGTGGCTACATAGCTTATTTTATGACAGGCTGGTACATTACGCACATTGGCCTAAAGAAAAAGCTCCTGAGATATCTCGTGTATGTTCTGGGCTTGGCTTCCCTTGCTTGTATGTTTACTTATGTGCGTTTTACCGGCGATTACAAGACGGCATATGCAGACCTCGGCTTTTTTAATTATATATACTCTTTCAGCGTGTTTTTAGCGCTAAGCAATTTGAAAATAAACTTAGGCAATCGTTCTGCGAAACTGGTGACGCAGCTTTCAAAGCTCACTTTTGGCGTCTATATTATTCACTGTATATTTTTATCCGTATATGACAGAGAGGTTACTTTAGATTGCCATCCTATCTTGCAGCTTGCTGCAAAATTTTCAATAACCCTTTGCGTATCTTTCTTGGCAACCTATATTATTTCGAAAATTCCCCTGCTCAAGAAGATGATAAAAGCATAGTTTCTACCCCCCCGGCTAAGCCGGGGGGATGCTTATATTCGTGTATAGATTAGTTCTCGCAGTCAGCCAGGCATAAGACCAAGCAGGCAGAGCCAGTAAAGGTCAGCGTCAAGAAGGCGACCAATAGCCCTACTAAGATTGCGCTGACCACGCTGGTAGCTGTGATGCCCACTGCCAGCAGTACCACCGCAAAGAGGATGGTCCCTAAAATGCCTGCCAAAACAGTTCCCAGGGTACTTCTTTTGCAGGACGTACAGGGCGTTCTGTGGGTCAAGGCTGTGGTCACCAGCAAAACCCCAAGGTACACCACCGCGATACCCAGTGCAACCCAAAGGAACGCAGGCGTTACGGTAATGACAGCGGTGATTTGCAAAAATGCCGCAACCACACCCAGGATTATGCCGGCAATCACTGCCAAAAGCGAGCAGTCTCTTCTGCAGCTACAGCCAAAAAGTGTCATGTTCTTTCACCTCCCAGCGCATCTTATGCCTTACAAACAAAAAGTGTGTCGAAACCGAAATTGTAAGGGCATCACGGTGTGTGAGATTATGACTTTTGGTTTGCAGAAAATGGGATAGGGACTGGGGAGCGGTTGTTCTTGGTGAAGATGCGACAGTATTGACATCTGTGATTTTTTGTGATACTTTGTAAAAAACATAACGAGTGAGTGGGTGTCTATATGGCTAAACGAAACGCAAATGTTGATTTATTCCGCATTATCGCAACATTCTTTGTGATTATGTTGCACGTGCTGGGACAAGGCGGAATTTTGAAGGGTGCATCACCGGACGGAGCACATTTTTGGGCGGCCTGGTCTCTGGAAACACTTGCTTACTGCGCAGTGAATTGCTTTGCCTTAATCAGTGGATATATTATGGCAGACAGGGATGTGAAACTCAAGAATGTTATTGGATTGTGGTTACAGGTTCTATTTTATTCATTATTGATTTCTCTGGTGTTCTTTGTCGTTATGCCGGAAACCAAAACCACTGCCAATTACGTAAATGCAGTATTGCCGATACTGAGAAGACGGTGGTGGTACGCTTCATCCTATTTTGGACTGTTCTTTTTTATGCCCTTTCTGAATGCAGCAATCAAGCATATTTCTCAGCAAACTTACAGAAAAACGTTGCTTGCAATCCTGATTGGCATTTGCTGTTTTTGCTGCATTAAGCACAACGACGGATTTACCCTCAAGAACGGTTACTCAACGATTTGGCTGGCCATCCTTTATTTGTTTGGCGCGTATATAAAGAAATATGACATAAGTCAGAAAACAACAGCAGTAAAATGCATACTGGGCTTCTTTGGCGTGATTATTTTGTCTGTTCTATGCAAGTTTGTAATTCGCCGTTTGCCCGCAGGCGGATGGAACGAAATATTTGTTGAGAATATGTTGATATCCTACACATCTATCACGATTGTTTTTGCTGCTATTTTCTTATTCCTGTTCTGTTTGAGAATAAAAATCAGCGACTGGGTAGCGAAGGTAATTAACGTCTTTTCACCTACCACTTTAGGCGTATATCTGATACATGTTCATCCTTTTGTTTATAATACCGTATTAAAAAATGCTTTTGTGGGCTTTATTGAAAAACCGGTTATGATTATGGTTTTGTATGTACTGCTCACTGCGTTGGCAATATTCCTGGTGTGTGCCATAGTGGAACTGTTGAGAATACAAATTTTCAAGCTATTTAGAATTGGCAAATTGTGTGAATGGATCGACAGAAAAATCAACAAGCCCCACAAAGAGCTTTCTGCAAGTAAATAAAGCTGAGAAAATAAAATGGTAGACACTTTTGTGTCTACCATTTTCATCGCTTATGGCGCAGAATGAATCTGCTTTGCGCTTTTCATTTTATCAATGCAACGGGTCATACCCTTTGCAGCTCGTCTGAGGGCAAAACAACCAACAAAAAGAAGTACGCCTCCAACAGACCAGATCAGATATCTTTTGTTTTGGAGAGAGAACATCTTCACACAATCGGGGGTTAATAATTTTAACAGAACGTGCACAAGATAAATCTCAAAGGAATAATCTCCGCACAACCCCAAGAAAGATACAATTGGCTTGGTTATTTTTGTTTTCTCCAAAATCATGCAGATGCCGGAAATGGCCAGGCATAGAGGAGGGGTTATCAGAATAAACGGATACCAATACAGTCCGTATAACCACAAATATTGTTTTGCCTTAGATATAGAAAACAGCAGCAGCCAGACGCCCAAGGCAAAAGCGCATACCATATATATGATGTACCCGCGGGTTATCCGCTTGTTTTTTGCACACATATCTGCAAAAACCATACCTATGTAAAAAAGAGGAATGCGTGTTACGGTAATGATATATGTTTTCGCAGTCCAAAAAGGTATGGTGCAAACAAGCAAGAAAACAAGGAAGAGAATTTTTCCTATGGCATTTGTGCGATCCACCACTGCTTTGAAATACGGCGCCAAAATATACAGCAAGAATATTGCGCTGATATACCAATTGAACGATTTTCCCAATCCTGTGAAATCTTGAATTGCCAAAAGGTTGCCGATCGCCATTTGGAATCCAAAGTTGCCTTTGATGTATTGGTAAATAAGCCAGACTACAATGAAAATAAAATAGGTTGGGACCAGCCGCTTTAGCCGTCGTTTCATAAAATTTGCAGCATCCGGGTCAGAGGACAACGAATAGAAGCACCCTAAACCTGATGCGAAAATGCAAAGGTCAACGCCGGCGTATCCAACAGCGATAAATGTACTTGTAATTCCAAAAAAACCGCGAAAATGATACACGACAGTCCAAAGTATTGCAAAACCGAGCCACGCGTTTCTGTGGCGCAATAAATCCTTAAAATGCATCTGTTCATCTCCTTGTGCAGTGTGTTTCCTGCGCTACTATTATATCATTTTAAACTGTAAAAAGCAATCTTTCAAAGTGCAAATAACAACAAAAAATGCCATTTGCATATATCACACAGCAGATCCTGAGAAGAAATCAGGGCGTATCATCTGTGCCGGTTTGAGTATTGGGTGCATAGCGCAAGCGACGTAAAAGCTTGACGTTTCTGTTATAATAGTGGTGTACGTTAACCCGCCCCTGCTGGAAAGGACATTTTATGAAAGAACTTTTATACGATTGCGTTGGCGTTGTTGCGAAACTGCACGATAAGATTATGCAGATGAATAACGCCTTCGAGACCAATTTTTCCGATAAGGACTTGCATTTTTTAATTATCGGTATTTTGGGTATGGGTTTGTTGTTTGCCATCTATCCGCTGTTTAAAGCACTTGCCAAGAGAAATCACGAAATGGTCATCGCCTGGATTTATGTGTTTACGGTGATTGTTGTAATCACCTTTGCCATCGAAATCGGACAGAAAATTACCGATTCCGGCCATATGGAATTTGCAGACATTATGTACGGCCTTGTGGGCTTTATGGCAATGTTCTGTGTGTTTATTGTGCTGCGGATGCTCTATCACGGCATTATCAGGCTGATAAAATATATCCGCAGGCGGAAGGAACAGAAAGGAGCTTCCCAAGCCCAGCCCCAGGAAAATCGGTCGGAATAGCAAATTTAAAAGCAACAGCGGAGTGAATTTCACTCCGCTGTTACGTTTTGTGATCCAAGAACGTTCTATTTGGTTGCTTTTAATGTGTCGATAAGATGGGTGACGCCTTTTGCTGCCCGTCTGAGGGCAAAACAACCAACAAAAAGAAGTACGCCTCCAACAGACCAGATCAGATATCTTTTGTCTTGGAGAGAGAACATCTTCACACAATCGGGGGTTAATAATTTTAACAGAACGTGTACAAGATAAATTTCAAAGGAATAATCGCCGCACAACCCCAAGAAAGATACAATTGGCTTGGTTATTTTTGTTTTCTCCAAAATTATGCAGATGCCGGAAATAGCCAGGCATAGAGGAGGGGTTATCAGAATAAACGGATACCAATACAGCCCGTATAACCACAAATATTGTTTTGCCTTAGATATAGAAAACAGCAGCAGCCAGACGCCTAAGGCAAAAGCGCATACCATACAAATGATGTGTTCACGGGTTATCCGCTTGTTTTTTGCACACATATCTGCAAAAAGCATACCTATGTAAAAAAGAGGAATGCGTGTTACGGTAATGACGGCGGTGATTTGCAAAAATGCCGCAACCACACCCAAAATCACACTGGCAATGGCTGCCAAAAGCGAGCAGTCTCTTCTGCAGCTACAGTCAAATAGTGCCATATATTCTCACCTCCCAAAGCATCTTATGCCGAAGAAAACAAAAGGTGTGTCGATGTCAAAAAAGGGGGTGACCTGCGCACATAGAAACAGCGAGGTGAAAATTCACCTCGCTGTTATATTTCAGATTTCTGCGGGCTCCTCTTGCTTTGCAAGAAGCAGCTTTTTCGCAGGTTCTTTGAGCGCTTTGCCCAGCTTTCTCAGCAATGCAGACACCACCATAATCATCACTGTGGCAGCGACAGAGACGGCGATGTAGCAGACAAAACGCTGCTTGTTGGAGAAGTCTGCGGGCAAAATGTTGTTCATATGCTTTGCCCAGCAATTGTGCGCCAAAAACAGAGGGAAGCTTATCTTGCCCAGGAAGAAGAAAACAGGCTTTTGGAACCAGTTTGTGTCAATGCCCTTCTGGCAGAAGGAAAGCAGAATCGCTACGGCGTACACGGCAATATAGAAGTAGTCCTTGCGGGAGGCCTTTTCTACCCGCATGTACTCCAGTACCGCTATGTAGCACGCCCATTCGACCACAGTCAACAGGATGCGGCCAAGTTTTGTAAAACGAATATTTTTCAATCGGTTCACCATCGGGTACAGACAAATACCGATGCTCAATTCCGCAAAGGCACGCAGATTGCCCTTGTAAGTAAAGTCCATCCACCATTCCCGGGGACCTCTGGGAGAAGTCTTGTTTACGCAGAAATTGCCAAAAATCAAAAGTGCAGTCAAAGGCAGCACCACGTTGGTCATCATTTCCGGATATTTCCGCACAAGGGGATACAGGACCATCATACACAGCAGCATTGCGGACAGATACCACAGTTGTGCGTTTACATTTACCACGCTGATGCCGGTCATATTCAGAAGGACGGCGTTGGGAAAGGCGCTTGCTATGTAGTTTATGATGTCTCTGTTCTCAATCACCACGTCCAGCACAAAACCCATAACGAAGGTGATGGCCACTTCGGGATAGAAGCCTTTGAATTTGCGCAGCATAAAGTTTCCGGTTTCTGTACCCAAAGGCAGTGTGCGTTGGGGCATACGGGCGATGCTTGCCATAAACAGGTAACCGGAGACGATGAAGAAGAACTCCACCGCAAAGGCACCGCCGAGGAATGGGGGAGCCTTCATATCCAAAACCTGCGTGCCGGCGTGGAAGCAAACAATGACCAGCGCAAACACAAATTTTAAGAAATCAATTTTTCCGTTTTTTTGATATTTTCCCATTCTTATGCATCTCCTTTTTGAAATTTCGGAAGATATGCTTAATACACAGTTATTGTAACATACAATAGTTGGCGTGACAAGAAAAATCTTACTGTGTGACGCTTTTTAACCCGTAAAGCGCGAGCAATTTACCGGCAAGGCGGCGACAAGAGAATAATGACGAAAACACTTGCATTTATAAGCTTTTCAAAGTATAATAATATGGATATGTGAAAAAGTATTTTACAATCGCCTTTTGCTGTAAATGTAAGCATAATTTGGCATAATACCAGGTTTCGTTTATGATGCGAAACACAGAAAGGAAACACGTTACAATGAACAGAAAAAATATGGTTTGGTGTAAGCCTGTCCTGTTTTTGATAGGTTTGGCACTGCTGTTTTCTCTGATAAATCCGCTGTTTACAGTCACAGACGACCGCGTTTATCAGTCGGTAGAAGGTTTTTATGAAGAAAAGCCCAATTCCCTGGATGTGATATACATAGGCGCAAGTAATGTGTATGCCTCCTGGCAAGGTCCTGCGGCATGGGAGGAATTCGGAATTACCGGCTATGGCATAGGTATTCCGTCGATGCCTGCGGTCGCAACAAAATATATGATTGAAGAGTGCAGAAAAACCCAGCCGGATGCTCTGTATATTGTGAACTTGAATAATTTTAAAGTCAACGGCATCGTGACCACAGAGAGTGATGTGCACAATGTCACCAATTTCCTGCCGCTGTCTACCACAAAGGTCGCGCTGATTGATGAACTGGCAGAACGCGCAGGTTTCAGCGGTATGGATAAAGCGGAATTTTACTTTCCGGTGATCCGTTTTCACTCCGCCTGGGAAGAATTCCTTGCCAAGAATATGGATAGAGAATTGGACGGGCTGAAAGGCGCTTCTTATTTCCCCACATTTTTAAGAACAGCCGTAAGCCTGAAGGACGACTTCTGCTATACAAGTGACAGAATTTCCGTCACCCAGGAGCAGCAGGGTATCCTGCAGAGTCTGGTGAGCTATATTCAAAAAGAAGGCGTCAATGCGCTGTTCGTTTTCTCACCGCAGGTTATTAGCGAAGAAAAGACGGTTGGGCAGATCAACACATTGAAGGACTATGTTTTGGCGCAAGGCTTGCCTGTGCTGGATTTGATGGAAAACATAGATGCTTTGCAACTGGATCTGGATTCTGATTTTTATAATGCGTATCACTGTAATGTCCACGGCGCTTTGAAGTTTACCCGTTATTTGAGCGCTTACTTAAAGGAAAACTACGGCTTCCGCGATAAGCGGGGGGATCCGGCCTATGCCGGTTGGGATGCGGCTGCGGAAGAGTTTGCCAAGCGCATCAAACCCTACGCCTTACCGTTTGAAATTGAAAATATGTTGCGCAGCAATGATTTGGCTGCCCCAAAGCTTGTAAAATGCACGGCATCCGGTACAAGCATCCAAGTTAATTGGCAAAAGTCCGCCGGTGCATCAGGGTATGCAATTTATCGGCAACACAGAGACCGGCAAACCAAAGAATTATATCCCTGGGAATTTGTGACTGAGGTAGATGCGGATACACTGCACTATACGGACGAACAGCTATTGCGCAACACAGGCTACAAATATACCGTTGTGCCGCTGGGCGAGGAAAACGGGGGAACCGTGTACGGTAACTTTGACATTTCCGGTATTGCTGCAATGACAACCATTCCCAATCCCAAGCTGCTGGCGCTGGAAGAAACCGATGCTGGCATCACCGTCTCCTGGGAAGCACAGGATGGCGTGGACAGCTTTATTGTCTACCGCAAGCTGCCCGGTCAGCGGTGGGTGAATATAGGGTCGGTGGACGGAACGTCCACAACATTTACAGACAGCGGTTATGAGCCACAATTGCCTTATATTTATTCGGTGAAAGCCGGTGCCGAGGTAAATGGTCAAAACCGCTATAGCGGCTTTGATGCTGTCGGCCTTTTGCGTTATGCAGAGCTGCAGAAGCCGGAACCTACGCTGCAAATAAACCAGGACGGTCTGGAAATCACTTGGGATGCGGTGGAAGGCGCAGGCAGTTACAGCGTCTATGTGCGGCAGGGTGATGCCCCGTGGCAAGTTGTGGCAAAACACATTACAGACACCGTTTGGGTGGATGCAGATTACGCAGAACGGGAGAATGCCGAATACATCGTTTCTGCAGAATTCAGGCACAGCGATCAGTACTATAAATTCCATTCTGCGCAGGTTGCATTAGAGAAAGGAGACAACTGATATGGCATTTGTTTCTTTTCCGTTTATTATTTTGATTGCGGTCACGGCGCTTATCTATTTTCTGGTGCCCAAACGCTGCCAGTGGTGCGTGCTGCTGGCTGCCAGCTATGTATATTTTTGGATTAACAGTGAATGGCTCATCGGCTGGCTGCTGCTGACAACGGCAATTACCTTCTTCACCGGCAAAGCCATTGCGGCAATCAATGAAAAAGCAAAGACATACCTTGCTGAAAATGGCGAATCTATGTCTGCAAAGGAACGCAAAGCCTGCAAGGAAAAAACCAAGGGCAAGACCAAGTGGGTTATGCTCACCGGCGTGTTTTTGGTTTTGGGCATTCTAATTTGTCTCAAATACTTTAATTTCTTTGCCGGCAACGCCAACCTGCTGCTGACCAAGCTGGGCGTACAAATTCCCACTATGCGGTTTTTGCTGCCCCTGGGAATTTCCTTCTATACCCTGCAGGCGCTGGCGTATATGATTGATATCTATCGCAATAAATACGAGCCGGACAGGCATTTTGGCAAGTTTATGCTGTTTATGTCCTATTTCCCCCAAATCGTGCAAGGTCCCATTGCCCGATACAATCAGCTTGCCAAGCAGTTCTACGAAGAACATTCCTTTGACTATAAGCGCGTTATGTATGGCGCACAGCTGATTGTTTGGGGCTTTATGAAGAAAATGATCATCGCTGACCGCATTGCCATCCCGGTCAAAGAGATTTTTGACAACTACACCCAGTATCAGGGATTGATGATTTTCTTGGGAGCTGCATTCTACGGCTTGCAGGTATATGCAGACTTCTCCGGCGGTATGGATATTGCCCGGGGTGTTTCCCAGATTTTCGGCATTGAACTGGAACTGAACTTCAAGCAACCCTATTTCTCCAAATCCGTGGAAGATTTTTGGAGAAGATGGCATATTACCCTTGGCGGCTGGATGCGGGATTATATTTTCTATCCGCTGTCGCTGTCCAAGAGCTTTGGCAAACTTAGCAAAAAATGCAAGAAAGTTGTCGGTGACTTTGTGGGAAAGCGCATCCCGCCGTTTTTGGCAATGTTCATCGTCTATTTCCTGGTGGGCTTCTGGCACGGCGCCAACTGGACATACATTGCCTATGGCGTGTGGAACGGTGTTTTTATCGTTCTGGGCATTTTGCTGGAAGAGGTATATAAAAAGACCAGAGAGAAATGCGGCATTCGGGAAGAAACCTTTACCTGGCGGCTTTTCCAGATGGTCCGCACCTTCGTGGTAATCTCTATGGGTAGATTGTTCTCCAATGCAGGCAGCCTGGACGCCAGCCTGGATATGTTCCGCCGGATGTTCCAAAAGTACAACATCGTGGCTGCGTTTGCAAATGATAATGCCGAAGTGTTAGGTTTGGATAGGAATGGTTGGCTTATTTTAGCGGTTTTTGCGGTGATTTTGCTGCTGGTGGATAACTGGCACGAAAAAGGCATTCAAATCCGTCAAAGAATCGCAGCCCAACACGTTGTGTTCCGTTGGATTATTTACTACGGCGCAATTCTTGCCATCATTATTTTCGGTATGTATGGTCCGGGATACGACAGTGCCGGATTTATCTACGCGCAGTTCTAAGAGGTCGGGCGTATGGAACTGTATCGGGAATGTATCGGAAAAGGCTCGCCTGTGCTGCTTATCCACGGCGTTTTGAGCGACCACACTTTTTTCTCCGGTGTTGCCCGCAATTTATCCAATCATGCGAAAGTGATTTCCTATGACCGAAGAGGTTACGGCGAAAATTCCGCAGTGGAGGGGATGGATCATTCCCTGGCAGCGCAGGTGGAGGATGCGTATGAGGTGCTGAAAGCTTGTGCGGATACGCCCGCTTATGTGGTTGGGCACAGTGCCGGCGCGAATATCGCACTTGGCCTTGCGCTAAAATATCCGGAGGCAGTGAAGCAGCTGGTGCTGATTGAATCGTCTCTTGCGTTCAATCCCCAGGATGCGCAAATGCTTGCAGATTGGCGCAAGGAGCTGGCAGGTTACGCAGAACGCAATCAATTATTGAAGATTTTCCTGTCCTTTCAAAAGGTAACTGGAACCAAACGGAGCGAGAAACCGGCTGCCCCTGCAAAGCCGCAGACGACACAAATGGACCGCATGCGGAAAAACCTGAAAGCCTTTGTATATGGGGATATGCATCAGATGAATGCCTTTGTGCCGGAAGAAACCCTGCTTCGCAATTTAGACATTCCTGTTACAGTTGCCGTCACCCAATACAATCCGGACAATATCTTTTGGCGTACGGCAAACAATGACGGCGCATATTTTGGTTGGCCTGTGGTTTCATTTCCGGGAACGCACAGCGCTATCGAGGAAGATGCCGAAGCTTTTGCAAACAAATTGATGGAAGTTTTGCAATTTTGATAATATTAGGAGGGTGTTATGACAATTATTGAATACTTAGAGAACTCCGCACAACGATTTCCCAATAAGGTAGCTTTTTCTGATCAGGACAAGGATTTGACCTATGCCCAGCTGGAGGAGAACGCCAACCGCATTGGCACGGCGCTGGTGAAGAAAGTGAATGCTGTAAATGAGCCTGTCGCGGTTATCATTGACAGAAAAGTGGAAAGCATCAGCACCTTTATGGGTATTGCTATGAGCCGTAATTTCTATGTTCCCATCGATGAAGGTCAGCCGATACAGCGCATCCGCACCATTTTGGATCAAATGCGGCCGGTGGCAATTGTTTCTTTAGGCAACGTGCCGGAAGAGTTGGTTGGTACTGTGACTGTTCCGATTTTTGAGTATGCGGAGCTGATTGCCCATGAAGCCGATGCAGATTTACTGGGCAAAGTGCGTGCAAGCTGCCTGGATACAGACCCGCTGTATGCAATTTGCACCTCCGGTTCCACCGGCGTTCCCAAGGGTGTATTGATTTCCCATCGCAATGTGCGGGACTTCATTCCTGTCTTCTGTGAGACCTTCTCATTCGACGAAAATGAAATCTTTGGCAACCAGGCACCCTTTGATTTTGATGTATCAGTAAAGGATATTTATTCTACGCTGTATTGCGGTGCAACAATGTACATTATCCCCAAGGTGTGTTTCTCCATGCCCAAGCTCCTGGTGGAAACCTTGGATGACAGAAAAATTACAACCGTGGTTTGGGCAGTGTCCGCACTTTGCATTGTTGCAGGTGTGAATGCCTTTAAGAAGAGAGTTCCGCAAGCGCTGAAGAAGGTTATGTTCTCCGGTGAGGTTATGCCTATTAAGATGCTGAACATCTGGAGACAGTACTTGCCGGAAGCAATGTTTGTGAACCTTTACGGCCCCACAGAAATCACCTGTAACTGCCTGTACTATATCATTGACCGGGAGTTCGGCAACACCGACAAGCTGCCTTTGGGTATTCCCTTTAAAAATGAAGGTGTGCTATTCCTGAATGAGAAGAATGAGCCCATCGGTGTTGGTGAAACCGGTGAAATCTGCGTTGTTGGTACTTGTGTTGGTTTGGGTTATTACAGAAACCCCGAGAAAACCGCAGCTGCCTTTGTGCAGAACCCCCTCAATGACAGATATCCTGAACGGATGTACCGCACGGGAGACTTGGCAGAGCTGTCCGAGCAGGGTGAGTATTTCTTCGCTGCCCGTAAGGATTTCCAGATTAAGCATATGGGCCACCGGATTGAACTGGAAGAAATCGAAACCTATATGAACGCCATTGACGGTATGGTAAGAGCCTGCTGCCTGTTTGATCATGAGAAAAATAAAATTGTGGCATTCTATGTCAGTGAGCTGGATAAGACCCAGATTATTGAAGCGCTGAAGGCTGATTTGCCCAAGTATATGATCCCCAACATTTTTGTAAAGCTGGAGGCAATGCCGATTAGCAAAAACGGCAAGATTGACAGACAGAAGCTGCGGGACGAGCTGGCAAAGTGAGAGGTCATTATATGAAAAAAGTCGAAACCTTAGACGACTACAAGGACCTGCTGCGCCAGAACAAGGAAGAGAGAAACCGCGTGGACACCAACTGCCTTTTGCTGCCGGGCGCGATGAACGCGTTCATTACAAGCGGAACCCTCTTTGTGGAGCAATACAGTGACGGCTTGGTGTTTTTTGTTGACGAAGGCAATTTCTTTAACCTGTACTATTTTTGGGAGTCGGGCGTTCCGCTTCCGAACTTACAACAGGACAAGCCGGTGCTGATAGAAGAGCTGAACAACAACGGCTCCCGGGATGTGTATATATCCCAGCTTGAGCCGGTGCTGAAGCAAGCAGGCTTTTCCCTGTTTAAGCATAATTTGCAGGTAGCTGCAGCAATGAAGGAACGCCAGCAGGAGCTGCGGGAGCGGTATGCACAAAAGAAAAGCAGCTTGGAGGCACAGGGTTACCGGTTTGCCTTTTGCACAGATGGTGCGGGCATGAAACAGGTGGTATCCCTGTGGGAGAGCGCTTTGAACCCCACCGACATCCCCCAATCCCACAAGACGGTGGATCCGGATAATCAGGTTCTTTGTATATTCGACAACGAAAATACACTGTGTGCTGCAAAATGGTGGCATCACAGCGGAAAGACCAGTGAGGGACGGCACGTAGTCACCCATAAGGATTTTGAACGCAGAGGCTTGGCATCCACACTTCAGCTTGCGTGGCTGGTTGACGGCTTGGACCACGGTGTGGAGCGCTATATGACCTGGATCGCAGATACAAATGCGCCTTCATTGGCAATGCATCAAAAAATAGGTTTTCTGTGTAATGGAAGAACCAGTAAACAATACATTTTAAAATAAAAGGAGTAAGTTACTATGGAAAAGATTCTCAACATTCTGCAGGATATTCGTTCTGATGTGGATTTTGTAAAGGAAAAGAAGCTGATTGATGACGGCGTTTTGGATTCCTTTGACATTATCGAGATTGTCAGCACCTTCAACGATGCTTTCGACATCGAAATCGATGTGGATGAGCTGATGCCGGAGAACTTCAACACCATCGAGGCTATGAAGCAGCTGATCGAAAAACTGCAGAACGAGGCGTAATTAACCCCTCTTTATGCAACAACAGCGGAGTGGATATTCCACTCCGCTGTATTTTTATTGGTGTTGCGCATCTGCGCCTATGGCTCTGTCGTAAGCTTGTTGCAAAATTTTTGCGTCCTGATATTCGGGAATCCACAAAATAACCATCGGGATGAAAATCGCGCCGTAGATCAGCGTCAAAGAAAAGCCACCGGGTTCTGCCATCATCAAAATGGATAAGACGGAGAGGACAATTGCGGCAATCAGTCTTGCTTTCTTGCGTTTTAGCCCAATATCTTCTGGAGAATATGTTTTTTCCATAAACTCTTTACTTAATGTTTGTGTAGAGTAAAATGTTCTCTGCGCATTGCGCAAGGCGATATATTCTGCACGGGAGATTTTGGATAGTGTAGGTTTTTCTTCACCTGAGGGGATGGTGCTTTGATAGTATTCTTCTTTCCAGGTTATCTTTAATGTTGCCTTTCTTAATGTCAGTATGTAGGAAATGATTGTAAAGGGAAGAAAATTTATATAGTACCGTTTTCTTACAAGTGCAACATTGCTGTTGGCAATTACATAATCGCAAAATACGGCTTCCTCAGGCAAAGATGCAAAAAGAAAAACGCCAACAAAAAGGATGATACAAAATGGCGTTATGCCTGTAACGGCAGTCAAAACACCGCCTAATATCATAAGTCCAAAACCAATCAAGAATCTCATAACGATATACTCCTTTTTGTACAATCTTCACTTTATTATATAAAAGAAAATATGCTGACATAGCATCCAAAGGCTAAAGGTACGAAGGTTGGGTGCATTTGACCTGCGAGATGTTTAACAAAGGTTTTCTAATTTTAGCAACAGGGGCTCCAGGCTTATATCTCCCGTTGTGATTGTAAAAAGCCGATTAGTTCCGATTTCGAAGGTCAAACTAAAATCTTTGTTGTTATATTCACCGTCAACACCAAAATCATCGATCCAGTAATCTTCTGTGGGACAGGTGAGCAGGTCTTTCAAGTCGAAGAAGACCCGGAAAAAATGATCCGGCTGTTCCAAAGAATTACTGAGACGAAAACTTTGAAATGCTACGCCGTTTTCTGTTAAAAGCTTTGTAATTTGTGGAATATCATCTGTTGAAAAAACTCTCGAAAGCACATAATGGTCTACAAATGTGCCATCAAGTTTCCGGAACTGTTCTGTCTTTTCCATTGGCTCCTCTTTTCTAAGTGTAGATTTTCTTAATGGAAGTATATTGTAAAATACGGATAAAGTCAATGACTTCTCACGAGAATTGGTAGAACCCTCAAGATTAGAGAAGGTGACTCCTCACAGACAACATTGATAACTTTCAATTTGCTTTGTTAAGGCATGCATAGTTTGACATAGCGATATGCAACGCGGTGAATATCGCCTTAGTATAGTGATATAACAACAAATATTTGACATTCATATTTGCGCTTGGTATACTAAGCAAAATAACTATGGGAGTGGTTGCGATGAATGTTATTGGAGTATTTGCTCCTAAAATCGTTTCGTTCTTCGTTATTTTATTTTCCCCGATAACGTCGGAAAATAAAGCCGTATTCATAGCTATCTGGCTTCTGAAATTAATAATCGATTATGATGTTGCGAAACCGAGCCACAATGGTAATCTTTATAAACCGGTCAAAAAGTTAGAGGTCAACACCCAGGTGTTAATTGTTGGCTGTATTCGTTTTGTTCCTGTTGCTGCTTTTTTAATTGCTGCACTTCAAATGCGTGCTTGGCTTATCTGTGTGGTGGGAGCGATAAGTGCCATTGTACATATTGTGTCGATTTGTTTCTGTATAAAAGATGTAATTGCTGAATATAGGAGAAGAAGAGAAGAATGCAAGTAGAAATTGTATATAACGATATTACAAAAATGGCGTGTGATGCGATTGTAAATGCAGCCAATTCGACCTTGTTAGGCGGCGGAGGGGTGGATGGAGCGATTCACAAAGCGGCAGGCAAGGGACTCCTGATAGAATGTATGAAATTAGGTGGCTGTAAAGTAGGACATGCGAAACTCACAAAGGCCTATAATCTTCCTTCCAAGTATGTGATACACACAGTTGGTCCTAAATGGAAGGGTGGTCAAAAGGGTGAAAAGGAATTGCTGGAGAGCTGCTATCGGGAATCATTAAAAATTGCTTTGGATAACAAATGCACCTCTGTTGCCTTTCCGTTGATTTCAAGCGGAATATATGGCTATCCGAAAGAACAGGCGCTACAAGTTGCCGTAGATACAATTACAGAATTTCTAAGCGAGCATGATATGTTGGTTTATATTGTTCTGTTTGAAAAGTAACCCCTCTTATGTGCTTGTTTAAAACTCCTCTGTGCAATGAGGAGTTTTTCTTTTGCGCGGTATAATCTCCGCTCGTTTACAGATTCGCAGCGTAATTTGTAAAATGATTGTAGGGGCTAACGACAACCGCTGTCATCCTGAGCGGAGTGCCAACGGCACGAAGTCGAAGGATCTTCGCACCGATGTGCACTATGCAGTTTCGAAACTGCGTAGATTCTTCGACTCGCTACGCTCGCTCAGAATGACACAGGGTTTTGTAAGACCGTAAAGTATCGTAAAAGGAGAACGGTATACTATGAAGGCGACAGAAATAGTTAGAAGAGTGGACATTTGGGAAGAATTGTGATTTCTAAGGAGCTTAGACGCACGTTAAGAAGGCGACCCGGCACTGACAACTCCCCACCACTCGGCAGGTTTTGTATGGCGATAGATAGTGTGGTACAAAGGAAGAATAATTCTTATGTAATTCGTTGACTGTTACATTGCAACATGTTATAATTTTTCTTGAAATTATAACTTAGTTATAAGGAGAAAGACAAAATGGCCAAAAAAGTCTTAGGCAGTTTATTTTTTGCAGGTGCACTTTTAATACTGATAGGGGCAATCGCCAACGGTACATTATTTAGCGACCGAGGTTCTGCCGCGGCAACTTATGGTAATTTTTTAGGAACTATTCTACCAATTGTGGTTTATGTATTGAGTGGTATCTTTTTACTTACATTTGATAAGTCAACAAAGCTCAATTACATAGATGGCTTTAAAATGAGAAGTAAGCAATCTTCCAAATTCATTCCTTTTATAGTTGCTTATGGCTTGTTTATATTATTTTCTGCTATTGGTGTAGGTGCATCTGGCACAGACAATTATATATTAAGTTATATAATTGCCATTGCACCTTATATAGTACCATTGGTTATTTTTGTTTCTTTTTATCAGATGTATGCTCTTACGCATAATGCAAGTAAGAAATATTTCATTAACTCCGATATCGCATTGAACGAATATCTTTCCACCAACGAAACTTTTTATGCTTGGTCAGATGATAATTTTGTGCTTGCAAGCGATAAAGCATTATATTTTCCGCAACTTTTCTGCGTAATTCCTTTTAGTCAAATTACTTCCATCAAACTCTACAAGCAGTTTGGGGAACAAGGTGTATATATCAACCTTTCTAATGGTAAAAAAATCTATGTGGCAACAAAGCATTTTGACCGCATACAAGAAGCAATTTATGCCTATAGCGAAATTCAACAATAAGTATATAGAGTTATTACATTTAACTCCTCTGTTTTCGCAGAGGAGTTTTTCTTTTTGTGCGGTATAATCTCCGCTCGTTTACAGACTCGCAGCGTAATTTGTAAAATGATTGTAGACGGCTGCCGACCGCTACTGTCATTGCGAGGGAGCAACGCGACCGTGGCAATCTCAAGTGTGCAGCTCGGTTTTGGAGATTGCCACGCCGGTGTTCGCACTGGCTCGCAATGACAGAGGGGATCGGTGGTCGCTGCGGCTATCGTACTTCTGTGTCATTCCGAGGAGCGAAGCGACGTGGGAATCCGTATCCCCACGTCTGTAAAGGAGAAAGATATATGAAGGCAACTAAGGAAATTAGAAGAACCCTCAAAATCCGTGAGGGTGCCCCTTACATACAACATTGACACCAATCGCCAGATTCTGCAGGGCAATACATAGTGTATTAGAAAGATATATAGCGAGGTGAAATTCACCTCGCTGTTTTGCAATGTACCATTTTTGCCCGATACTTGCTTATATAATTTAATTGTGGTATAGTTATTAAAACAAGAAAACGAAATATCAGAAAGGAGCAAATATTATGTACGAAGAATTGATAGAGGGCATGCAGGAAAATAGCTTTTGCATGAAAGAGGACTATCTGCGTGATGAGGCAAATAACGGCAATGTTGACGCAATGTACTTGCTGGGAAAGCTGAATTGGGAAAGTGGTTATATAGATGAGGCTTTTGAATGGTTTAGCAAAGCCGCCGAAAAAGGTCAGGCTGATGCGACATATTTTATCGGTAACTTCTATTGGCATCCCACTGGCTGGGGTCTTGTTGAGCCGAGTAACGAAAAAGCAATTGAGTATTATGAAAAAGCTGCTGAGCTTGGCTCTGCAAAGGCGATGTGTGAACTTGGTTGTCATTATCGGCAAGGCACAGTTGCTTTGGAGAAAAATCATGCAAAGGCAATTGAATTATTTCGAAAAGCAGCAGACCTAGGTGAACCAGAAGCTTCTTATTGGTTGGCAAGATGCTATCAATTCGGTATAGGCGTTGAAGAAGACCTTGAGCAGGCATTGAAATTTGCTTTCGATGCTTATGAAGCAAAATAAAACAAACTATGATAAAACTCCTCTGTGTGATGCAGAGGAGTTTTTCTTTTGGGCGGTATAATCTCCGTGTGTTTACAGATACTAACAGCGTAATTTGTAAAATAAGGAGATAGATATATATGAAAGCTACTGGTATCGTCCGTCGGGTGGAGGAATGTGTCATATTAGGACAAAAGTCAGAAAAAGCGCATAAACACTAGGGTTTTCGCTGATTTTTGCCGGACTCAATTTGCACAATATATACATAGCAACAGCGAGGTGAGGCTCCCCACGCTGTTTTCGACGTGTTTGATTTTTTGTTGTTTATATGGTATAATTTACCACACTGTATATATTGGAAGGGATGTGGTGATGTGATTTTTATAAGTTATAATCACAATGATGAAACCTTGGTTGACACGATCGTGCAAAGATTGGACATTGAGTTTGGACCAAATAATATATTTTACGATCGTTGGTCTATACAACCAGGTAATAGTATTATTGAAAAAATGAATGAAGGATTAGAGAATTTTACAACTTTCTTTTTCTTCATTTCACCTAATAGTCTTAATAGTAAGATGGTGTCTTTAGAATGGCAAGTGGCATTAAATCGAGCAATAAATAAAGATTTAAAATTTGTAGCTATAAGAATAGCTGATTGTAAAATGCCTGCAATTTTGTCGGATAAGCAATATATTGATCTGTATGGCGAGGGGCTCGATGATGCAATCTCTAAAATGAAGTGCGTTATTAAGTCTGAAAACAATTACAAACCATTGGAGAGTGTTCAAAATCTTATAGCAACATTAATTGAAAAATCTAAGGAGAATTATTTGGTAAGAATTGAAGCGACTACATATGCAGAGAACAACGCTACGTATGCTTTTGCTTGTGAAAATGAGTTAAATGACTTTGCATTAAGATTAACAGGTGCTTTTAGGTGTGGCGCTGATGTTTTGAGAACAACAGATGGAGGAGTGTTCAACGCCAGAACATGCTCGTCTATGCATATGAACGTTAGACCAGGATTTTCTCTAGAATTCGACGTGGTTACAAAGCAACCTCTGAAAAATCCCAGGTTATATATTTTGAGAAATGCGGATTTAGGTAAATACGAAGAGATTGCGATGGATATTCTTTAAGTTCTTTATTTCAGAGACAAAGTTAGCTATACACAGTTTTACGAAAATAACAAAAGCGGAGTGGGAATCCACTCCGCTTTATGATTATTGTAAAGAGCTACTAATAAAAATGTCACAAAAATACGGCGCTTTTCAACTTATTAGAAAAATTGTCACACTTCAAAATGTTAAGAGCTCTTGACATTTTGCTCTGCTATAAGTATAATGAAAATGTAAAAAGGTTTTTACATTTTCTGCGAGGTGATATTTATGAAGAACTTTTTTAAAAAGCTCGGTTTTCGTAAGATGGATGAAATGGAACAGCATATTGCTTTCAAAGCACAGAGAAATGCTTTGGTTTTTCTCTTGATTGCTTTGTTTGTTTGGACTTTATACGAATCATATAAAGTATATGCTTTTCATACTCCGCTAAATCTTATTCCGTGTATGTTGCTTGTTGCGGCATCGGGTATTCAGACTTTATCACAACTTATTATGACACGTAATGCAGTAAAGGATGATGAAGACTCGTTTGAAACTACACCCTTGCTGAAGATCATAATTTGGGTATGTGTTGTAGTTGGAGTGATTGTAACAATCGGCTCGGCAATTATCATTATGGGTGTGAAATTATGATAAACAAAATTAAGGAGCTTCGCAAAGCCGGTGGCTATCGGCAGGAAGATCTCGCAGAAGCAGTAGGTGTTTCACGTCAGACTATCATAGCAATAGAGAATAACAAGTATAACCCAACACTTGAACTTGCGATGAAAATGGCTCGTCAATTAAATACAACAGTTGAAGAACTGTTTGAATTGGAGGACTAAATATGAAGAAGAAATTATTAGCGTTGATACCTTATGCGATTGCATTAGCAATAAACTTCTACGTATTGCCCTTGTTGATCAAAGATACCGGAGTAGGTATGCTTATGATGCTGCTCGTCATCCCAATGCTTACTTTCATCTGCTCGGTAATCTATGGTGTTCGTCAAGGTTTTGATTTTCTGCTACCTATTATTGCAACAATTTTATTTGCACCTACAATTTTCATTTTCTATAATGCATCGGCGTGGGTTTATATTATTGTGTATTCGGTGATTTCCCTTGCCGGCAATGGTATCGGAAGAATCTTTTACAAGAAAAGATAATATTTGATTTCTGCCAAGTGTATAGGCATTTATAATGGAGGTGTTTTTATGAAATTGAAAAAGATACTTTTGAGTGTACTCACTCTTGGCGCACTTGCATTAGAATTGTTACCCAACGGCGTTATTTTGCGATTTGCCAATCCCGAAGGAGAACCTTGGGTTCGCACGTACAATTACTTTAATCTGACACCGTTCGGTTACGCCAATTTCGGCCCTTTTATTGCCGCCATACTGACTTGGGTTCTGCTTGTATTAGCGGTCATCTATCTATTCAAGCAAAGTAAGGGGCTGAATACAGCGGTTATGATTGTGTCCGGTATTGCTACGGCGACGTCCTTAATGCCGTTGATGTTTGGAATTGAATATATCACGGTAATCGGTGTGATCATAACCTTATTTCTGGCAGGAACTTTTGGATGTTGTTTTATTAAAGAAAAATAAATAACAAACCCTTAAGGGCGGTGACTCCCAAAAAAGTCATTGCCCTTTTTGCATCTCGATTTTCGCTACTTAAGCATTTCGACAGTATAATCTTCTCTTGTTTACAGATACTAACAGCGTAATTTGTAAAATAAGGAGATAGATATATATGAAGGCAACAGGAATTGTTCGTCGGGTGGACGATTTAGGAAGAATTGTGATTCCGAAAGAAATTAGACGCACGCTGAAAATCCGTGAAGGCGATCCGCTGGAGATTTACACCGAAAAGGATGGTGGTGTGATTTTTCGCAAGTATTCGCCAATGGGGGAAATGCAGGAGTTTGCCTCCCAGATGTGCGAGGCCATTCACGCAAACACCGGTTTGGTGGCGGCGGTATCCGACAGAGATAGTATTATCGCCCTAAGCGGCGCATCCAAGCGGGAACTGCTGGAAAAACCCAATTCTCAGGAACTGGACAGGCTGATGGAAAACCGGAAGCATTATCGCTACACTCCCGGCGAAAGCCTTTTGCGTGCCACAGAGGCATCGGAAAAGTACCATTTGGGCGTTGCAAGCCCTATTCTGTGCCAAGGGGATTTGATTGGCAGCGTGATGCTGCTGATGGGGGACAATGCGCCCGTTCCGGAAGAATCAGACCAGCGACTTGCACAAACAATTGCCGGCTTTTTGGGAAGCCAAATGGAAAATTGAAAATATTTTCAGCCCGCACTAAAATGGTTACAATTTTGGTGTGGGTTTTTTATGGCAAAATTTAATTAGTTTCCTCCACTTGCCCTATCAAAATGCCACATAATTTTGCTTTCAACAGGGAATATGTTGAATTTGTCGGGAAATAAGGGTTGACAATTGGTAACAGGTGTGCTATACTTTGTAACGGTTTGTAACTAATAGGTTACAAAATGCAAAATCTGAAAGGATATGAGTTTATGACCGGCGTCCGGAAAATGGGTTTGCGTGTTTTCTGCCTGGTACTGTGCCTGATTTGCTTGCTGTGTTTTGTGCAGCCTGTGGCAGCAGTTCCTGCTGAGGAAGCAGCCCCCGAGACCATCACCGCCATTATTCGCAACAAGGCGTCTGATCGCGGTTACCCAATTGGTCAAATGGTAAACGGAACAAAACTGAATATTTTAGAGGAAAACAAAACCTATTACAAAATCGACTGTTATGATATGAAAGGCTACATACCGAAAAAACTGGTAGAGCAGCGCGACGGAGAGTATTACGTCAGTTGTCAAGCCGGTATGGCGGGTACGGATAGCATCACCTATACGGATTACGATACAGTATTAGGTCAACGGAAAAGCATTTACGATATGTCCAAATCCTTGCTTGGCGGCCGCTATGTTTACGGCGGTAACAGACCCGGCGGATTTGATTGCTCCGGTTTTACCAGCTATGTGATGAAGCGGCACGGCTTCAATGTCCACCGCACCGCGTCCACCCAGCTGCAGGATGGCGTGGTCATCCCCAGAGATGCCCTGCAGGTAGGCGATTTGGTTTTCTTCAAGAAATCCGGCAGCGGTTATCCTGCCACCCACGTGGGCATCTATGTGGGCGACAACAATATGATTCACTCTGCCAGACACGGCGTTGTTGTGGAGAGCCTGGATAGCCCTTATTACGCAAAGTATTATTTGTGCGCCCGCCGGGTGCTCCACGCAGACCCTGTGCAGAGCGTGGAGACGCCTATGCAGCGCAGAGTATCCCCTGGTTTGACCGTCAACAGCATCACCGGACGGACCGTCTGCTGCAACTAAAAATTTGCCCGAATGCGTCTGCATTCGGGCTTTTCTTGTGGTCATTTTCCCAATAGCCACAAGATGTTGTGCAGTACCAAAAATGGGTGCCATTTTTCTATGTTTTCGTTGGGGTTTTGCGGTTGTATCGGGGAAAAACCTATGATATAATGACTGTAATTGACGAAAAACCGAGGAGTAGCGTATGAACACGGCAGATGTAAATATTGGGCAGGCGGACCTGCGGAAGCTGCTGTCGGCAGCCAGCGGCGATGCAGCCTTGCTGTATATTTTTCTCAAGGCCGGTAACGAGCCGGAGGAAGCCTGTGAAAAACTGAATATCAGCCAGTCCCGTATCAGCTGCGCCTTGGCAACCCTGCGGCAGCTCGGCTTGTACGGGCAGGAAAAAAAGCTCGTCCCCGCAGGGGCGCGCCCCAATTACTCGGAAAATGACGTGCTTTCAGCGATGGATGCTGACCGGGATTTTCGGACCCTTTACGAGGAAATTCAGCGCCAGTTGGGCAGAGTCATAAACACCGAGGAAATGAAAATTATTTTAGGCTTTGTCCGGTATTTGGGTTTAGCGCCGGATGTGGTATGTGTGCTGGTAAGCTACTGTAAGGACAGAGCACGGCAGCGGGGCAGTCAGCGCAATCCCTCTTTGCGGGCCATTGAAAAGGAAGCCTATTTTTGGGCGGAGCAGGGGATTGACACTATGGAAGAGGCGGCAGCCTATATCCAAAAGCAGAATGTCCGTTCTTCCCAGTTGGGGCAGCTGATGAAGGTGCTGCAAATTTATGGCAGAAAACTCACTGCAGGTGAAGAAAAATATGCAAATAGCTGGTTGGAGATGGGTTTTTCCATGGATGCATTTGCGTTGGCTTATGAGCGCACCTGCCTGAACACCGGCAATATGGCGTGGCCCTATATGAACACCATTTTAACCCGTTGGCACGAGGCCGGCTTACATACTGCCGAGCAGGTGAAAAACCAGGACAAAAAGCCTGTGCCTAAGGGCGCTTCCGGTCAGCTTGGTCAAGCAGAGCTGGAAGCCATTCAAAAACTGTTACAGGAGGGATAAAATATGTCTTACAGTGCAGAAATTGTTGCCCGGGCAAAGCAGATTTTGTCCCAGCAAAAAGCAGATGCCCAGTCCCGCTACAATGGGCGCTTGCAGGAGGCTTATGCGGAAGTACCCCGTCTGCGGGAAATTGATAAGCAGCTTCGCCTTTCCATGTCCTTAGCCGCCAAAGCCATTTTTAGCGACGGGGGAGACCCGGTTGCCACAATGGAAGAGGTTAAAAACGCCAATTTGCTGCTGCAACAGGAGCGAAAGGCAATTTTGGCAGAAAAATTCCCTCCCGATTTTTTAGAGGAGGAAGTTCTGTGCCCCCATTGCAGCGGCAGCGGCTACATCGGAAGCTCTATGTGCAGTTGCCTGGAAAATCTGTGCCGTCAGGAGCAGAAAAAAGAGCTGTCTCAGTTGACCCCCGGTCTTGCGCAGTTTGATGTGTTCCGCCTGGATTACTATCCGGACACGGTGGACAGGACCATCGGTGCAAGTCCCCGCGCTCTGATGCAGGTGAATTTCCAAACCGCCCAGCGCTTTGCGCGGCAGTTTGGCCCCGGGAGCGGCAACCTGCTTTTCACAGGCAATACCGGTCTGGGCAAAACCTTCCTGTCTGCCTGCATTGCCGATACCGTGGTGGACAAGGGATATAGTGTGAGTTATGAAAGCGCACCCACGTTGTTTTCTAAGCTTGAGAAAAACCGCTTTAACCCCGATGATGCGTCCCGTGCCGATTGCAGCAAGTACGAAACCTGCGATTTGCTGATTATTGACGATTTGGGCACAGAAATGCCGGGAAATTTTGTCACCGCAGCTTTGTACGCGCTGGTCAATGCGCGGCTTCTGACCGGAAAGAGTATGCTCATCTCCACCAACCTGAATATCGAAGAAATCGCAAAGCGGTATTCCCCCCAAATTGCATCCCGTTTGCAGGGTGAGTTTGTGAATATGCCCTTTATGGGTCAGGATATCCGCGTTTTGAAAGCAAGAGGATTTTAATGAAAGTCGGAATTTTATTTGATTTGGATGGTACACTGCTGAACACCCTCCAGGATTTGGCAGACTCCACCAATTACGCGCTGAAGCAATACGGTTGCCCGGAGCGCACAGTAGAAGAAATCCGCCGTTTTATCGGCACCGGTGCATATCGGCTCATTGCCCAGGCGCTGCCCGGAAAAGAAAATGACCCTCCCGTGGAAGAAGTGCTTGCCACCTATCAGGCGTATTATAAGCTTCACGCCCGGGATAAGACTGCGCCCTACGATGGCGTGATGAAGGCGGTGGCGGAAATTGCCGGGAAGTATCCTGTTGCCATCGTGTCCAATAAGCCGGATGCAGCGGTGAAAATCCTGTGCGCCGATTATTTCCCCGGCATCTATGCCCGCGGCGAAAGCACCGACTGTCCCCGTAAGCCTGCCCCCGATATGCTCTACAAGGCACTAAAGGAAATCGGCGCGGAGAAATGTGTGTATGTGGGCGATAGCGAGGTGGATGCCATTACTGCAGGCAATGCAGGCGCACCTTGCCTGAGTGTGCTGTGGGGCTTCCGCGACCGGGAGGAGATTGCCGCAAACGGCGGCAAGCACTTCTGCAGTGAAGCCAAGGATATGCCCGCAATGATTGACGCAATTGTAGAGGAATACTATGGCTAACGAATTTTATGCCTTACTCGGCAGAATGCGCTATATTACCCGCTGGGGACTGATGCGCAATACCTTTTCTGAAAATATTCAGGAGCATTCCCATCAGGTGGCGGTGCTGGCCCATGCGCTGGCGCTGATCCGTCGGGATATTCTACACTTAGAAGGTCCTGACCCGGATAAATGCGCCGTGGCAGCGCTTTATCACGATGCTTCGGAAATTCTCACCGGCGACCTGCCCACACCTATTAAATATTATAACCCCGATATTAAGGTGGCATATAAAGAGGTTGAGCGAATTGCCGGCAACCGGCTTTTGGATATGCTGCCGCAAGAACTGCGGGCAAGCTATGAGCACTATGTGCTGGAAGATGACGAAACTTTGCTGCCCATCATTAAGGCGGCAGATAAGCTCTCTGCCTATATTAAATGTGTGGAAGAGCAAAAAGGCGGCAACACGGAGTTTGACTCCGCAGCCACCCTGACGATGCAGGCAATGAAAGCAATGGAACTTCCGGAGCTTGACTGGTTTGTTGAAAACTGCCTCCCCGCCTTCAGCCTGAACTTAGACCAATTATAAAAAGAAACCCTCTGGTTCGAATGAACCAGAGGGTTTTTATGTAGATTAGATGGTAACGCCAGCCATATCCAAAATGGTGGGAACGTTCTTCTCTGCGCCGATTGCCATAACGTGGACACCGTCACACAGCTTCTCGTCCTTGATCTTTGCGATCATCTCCGCAGCCATTTCCATACCTAACTTTGCGGGCAGGCCCTTGATGCCCTTTTCCTTGCCCTCAGCAGCGGCAGCAGAGAGCTTCTCAATCATTTCCTGAGGAACGGCAATGCCGGGAACATTCTCGTTCATATACTTTGCACCGCCTGCACCCTTCAGGGGGATGATACCGGCCATAACGTGAACTTTAATGCCAGCCTTGTCAACTTCTTCCATAAAACGCTTCAGCACGTCCAGGTCGAAGATGCCCTGGGTCTGCACATACATTGCACCGGCCTCAACCTTCTGACGCAGCTTGTTCACCTGCAGGAAGATGGGGTCATACAGGGGCGTGACAGCAGCGCCCTTGTAGAAGGAGGGTGCGCCACCGGCAATCTCGTTGCCGCCGCAGTCACAACCGGTCTGCTCCATCTTGGAAAGCATCTTCAGAATACCCACGGAGTCCAAGTCATAAACGGGCTTGGTATCCTTGCAGTCACCAACCACAGGGTGGTCACCGGTGAGGGCCAGCATTGTATCGATGCCGAAGCCGGCAGCGGCCAGTGCATCGCCCATCAGAGCCATACGGTTACGGTCACGGCCGGTCATCTGCAGGATAGGCTCCAAGCCAGCCTGCTTCAGCTTGATGCACAGACCCAGACCGGTAGCCTTCAGGCAAGCGGACTGCATATCGGTAACGTTGACGGCGTGAACCTTGCCGCGGAGAACTTCAGCAGCTTCCATCTGTTCGGCAAAGTCATAACCCTTAGGGGGTGCCATTTCTGCGGTAACACCAAATTTACCGGCTTCCAGTACTTCTTTTAATACACTCATTATTTCTTCCCCCTCAAGCTAATGGTTCTGGGATAAGCAACCTTCTCGTAACCCTTGTCCTCACGGCCCTGTACCAGCTTGTCCAGCTGATTGGTAGCCTGCAGACGCTCGTAAATCTTGATCCAGGCGCAGGGATTCTCAGGGTTAACTTCGCACTTACCGTTCTTCTGGCCGCCGCAAGGACCGTTGTCCAGGCTCTTAGCGCACTGGGTAATGGGGCAGATAGCGCCGGTAGAGCCCAGCACACACTGACCGCAGAAGCGGCAAGCCTCTTCCCAAACGCCAAAACGAACGGCTTCACCTAAGTACATGGTGTCGTTGGAGGGGTAAACGGGAGCATTGCCTGCATTCTTGGCAACACACTGCACGCCGTCACCGCAGCTCATACAAATCACGCAATCGGGATTTGCAGCGTTGATGGCCTTCATCT
>JAZRHG010000051.1:0-6470 GCA_045644625.1 Faecousia sp. | reverse complement strand
CTTGGTCAGGTTGTTGTTTGTGTATTGGTACTGGGTGTTTTTGCCCTGCAGGTCCTTTACGCTGGTGACATTGCCGTTAGCATCATAAGTGTAGCTTTGCCCAAACCGCTCCTTAAACAGCTGAATGCCGTCAAACCACACCGAATTGACATTATAGTCATAGGCAACTTGGATTTTGATAAAAGTATATGCTTTCTTTGCCACCAGTGGGATGGACACATACTGCCAGCCTTCGGTGTCCGGATTAAACGAGACTTCAAGGATGGTTTTTGTATCATCGGTGTTGTAGAAGGTAGCAATGAGGCCAAATCTTCTGCTACTTCGCAAGGGCGCGCTGTTGCCCTTAGCCCAGCCGGCAAGCACATACGTGTCATTGGCAGAGCCGCTGATATACACGTTTTGGAAAATCCGCTTTATCTGCGTGGGTGAGCCGACTATCTTAAACGCCTTGCGGTGCAATCCGGGTGCAGACGCACTGAGACTTTCTACAACATCGCTGCTGGTCGTGCCATTTGCTGCCCAACTTCTGGGGAAGGAATTGCTGGTATAGATAATATCACCGTTTTCCAGCAAATTCAGCCGGGATGCGTTTTGGGTCTTTTCCAGCTGAACACTGTCAAGATACGCGGTACCGCCGGTGGTCAAAACCACGCAGCAAACAACCGAGACCGCTGCGCTGGTGTTATTGGTATAGCTGGTTTGGTAACGTTTCCAGCCGCTGCCGGCAGCAAAACTGGGTCCGTTTTGCCGTGTGCCATTATATTCCACAGCAATATTGCCTGCGGCATCCTCTGACTTGATATACGCAGAGAAATTGAATGTGTCGCCAACCGCCAGGGAACAACTTACGCTTTTTAACACCACACTGCCCGTTGCGCTGTTGGTCATTTTCAAAGAGTACTTGCCCAAATGTGCCTGTGCGGTTGTCCGCGCCAAGGTCAGGCTATCAGAACCGGCTGTCCAGTTGTTTCCGAATTCGAAACTATTGTAGGGCAAATAATTCGCCACCGAGGCTTGCAGCTTGGAAGACAGGCTGAGCTGATTTCCCTTTTTGGTGGAGTCCGTGTTGCCCGTGACTTCTTCTGCGCTGTTTAGCGCATATTGGCTAAACTGCGCGCGGCCCTGATGGTCACGGACGGAAACCGTGTTGCCCATATTGTTAAACTGGTAGATTTCCGTTTTGCCTGACTGGTCGGTTATCACCGTTTCGTTATGGTGATAGGCAAACGTCAGTTTGCCCGCATTTGTTCCGTTGTGGCTTTCCTGCACAGAGGCTACCCGGTAGGGCTGCCAGGCTTCTGCGGCATTGTTGTAGGTATAGGTCAGCTTATAGCCGTCTGTGTCCGTTGCCGTCTGAAGCAGATAGGCGTTATTGGTGTAACTGCCGTAGGTGTAGGAGCTGCTCTTGCCGTCCGCATCGGTTACCTTTGTCAGCCTGTTTCCGGTGTAGGTAAAGCTGACATAGCTGATTTCTGTTGTGCCGGTAGACTGGTAGCTGATACGGGTTAATTGGTTGCTGTCATTATAAGTGAAAATATATTTCCGATTAGCGCCGTCTGTAATCTGCTGAATATAGGGCTTGTTTGCAGCCGTATACGTGATGGTAATGCTGCTTTTGGTTTGTTGGTTGTTGGATTGCTTTGTCAGGCGGCCGGTGGTGTCGAAATAGCTGATATTGCCGTATTTATCGGTAATGGTGTATTTCCCTGTGCCGCTGCCGTTGGTTTTTAGGGTTAGCTCTAAGCCGTCCTCGTCCTTATAGGTGTTTGCGGCGCTATACAGGAAGTAATGGTCCGTGCCGTCCGCATCCTCCCATATATAGTAGTCGTCATTCACATCCCACTGGTACACCCGCTGGTGGAAGTTGGTGCGCCATCCGCAGCCAAGACCAAAGAAAACACCTGCCGTGTCGTTGGAGTTGTTGGAATCAGTGATCTTTTTACTGTCGTTTAGATTATAGATATGGTGAATGGATACGGGCATTGTGTTGCCGCCAAAGCCAATGTCCGGACGCACCCAGGTCAAATTGCCGGTAAATTGGTTAATATAGCCCGTGCCGGCACGGCCTGCGGATGCACTGCTGTAATCCCAGTAGCTTTCCAGTCCGTTATTGTTGCGGAAGAAAATCGTCAATGTCGGGCGACTACTATCCGTTCCATAGTCAGATGACAAGAACTGCCGGAATGTATTGGTTGTAACATTTTCCATATCGTCCGGAACTTTAAACATCACGCCGGTATTAGAGGACGCATACCACTGGCGGACTGTGTCGGTGATGTCCCAGGTGTAAAACCCTGCGGCATTTACAACGTTATAATCCTCCACGGTGGTATCAAAACCCGGTTTGTTTGCCCAGGTCATACTCTCCGACGCCCAGGTTTCGGTAACCTTATGCGCCTCAATCACCATATCATTTACACCGGGCTCGCCGTCAACATACTTATAGATAGCTAATTGCGCAGCAAGCACCACATCCGACGAGGTGATGGCAGGCAGTTCATCATATTTTACATAGAAACGGCTCAAGCCGTAGGTTGCGCTATGTCCGCACTGCAGCATACCCCAGTTGTAACTATAGGTTTTTCCTTCGCTGACAGTGACATCCCTTATGTTCTGTCTGTTGGTATTACCCTTTACCACCGGGTCCAAAATAACAGGCCATTGCCGTTCTTCCGCTGATAGCCACTGTTGGGGCAGAAGGTATGTCAGGGTGTAGGTGCTGCCGCTGCCGGTCAGCTGCACCTGAACGTCCGTGTTCATTTCCTGTGCACTATCCACAAGGTATGGCGCCGGCATCACCATAATCACATTTTCTTTCTTGGCATCATAAAATGTGATTTGTCCGTCTTCTTCCAAAGCAGGGCGCAACTGCCCCACCTCCAAGGTGTATCGATAGCCCCGGAGAGCACTGCTGTAGGAATTGAGAATGATGGATTCCTTGACCGTGTTGCTGTCTAAATCGTAGGTAACATCTGTGTCGGCAAAAACTTTGGCATATCTCAGCCGGGACTGCAGTTTGTCAGAAACCGTCTGCGGATACTCGGCTGCTTTTTTTGCCTCCGTCAGGTCAAATTTTTCAACTTTTGCAGTTGTGCTCTGCATAGCCGTTATGCTGAAAGCTTCTGCCGTTTCTGTGGAAGCTGCTTTGCTTTGCGCTGCAGCAACCTCCAAGCCGGTATTTCGCAGCTCGTCAGCCATACCGAAAGAAAGGGTATACCCGTCCTTCTCAATGGAGATTTTCTTTGTTTTGGTAAGCTGCTGCGGAAAACTTACTTTCCAATTGCCGGCGGTGTTTGTCAGCACACCGTCTGCTTTGGCAACCAGCGTATTGTCGATTTCTTGCCATTTGCCATCGTCTTGGTAGTGAACTGCATCCGGATAAACCACGGCCATATGCAGACCGTTGCTCAGCACATATTCTTTGGAGTACTCAGTCCGTTTTTCCGGAATTTCGCTGACAATCTCAGTGGTTTTTTCTGTGATAATTTCCTCCGTTGCCGGAACTGCCTCGTTTTGTGTAAGACTCTGCCGAATTTCTTCCGCGAATATGCTCATAGGGAGCATATTCACAAGCAAAATCAGACACAAAAGGCTGCTGCAAAGCTTCCAAAACATATTTTTCATTCGATTCGCCTCCTATTCTATGCAACCGGCAAAGAAACCCCGTGTTCCTTTTAGCACAGCTGCTTTCAAGAACATTCTACAAATTTTCCCTGTCATAATCTGTCGAAATATGAGGCGTCTAAACAGAAAAATTATTTAATTTAGAAATACTCGCCAAACTGACGCACAAAAAGCCGGCCGTCCGAAGAAGGACGGTCGGCTGATTTTTTAAATTTGGGGCAGGTTGGCAAGACCCTTTGCCAGTTCTTCGTCGGTGGGGATATAATCCTCCATTTTGCCGTCGTGGAACTTCTCATAAGCGTACATATCGAAGTAGCCCGTGCCGGTGAGGCCAAACACGATGGTCTTTTCTTCGCCGGTTTCCTTACACTTAAGCGCCTCGTCCAGCGCCACCTTAATGGCGTGGGAGCTTTCCGGAGCCGGCAGAATACCCTCAATACGGGCAAAGTACTCCGCCGCCTCGAACACTTCCGTCTGCTTCACGGAAACTGCCTCCATCAGTCCGTCAGCATACAGCTGAGACAGAGTGGAGTTCATACCGTGGTAACGCAGACCGCCGGAGTGGTTGGGTGCGGGGATAAAGGCAGAGCCCAAGGTGTACATCTTAGACAGGGGGCACACCATACCGGTGTCGCAGTAGTCATACACATACTGACCTCTTGTGAAGCTGGGGCAGGAGACAGGCTCAACGGCAATAATCCGGTAGTCTGCTTCGCCGCGAAGCTTTTCGCCCACAAAAGGCGCAATCAAGCCGCCTAAATTGGAGCCGCCACCGGCGCAGCCGATTATGATATCTGCCTTTACATTATATTTATCCAGCGCCGCCTTGGTCTCCAGACCGATGACGGACTGGTGCAGCATTACCTGATTCAGCACGCTGCCCAAAACATAGCGGTAGCCCGGGGTGGTGGATGCCTCCTCCACTGCCTCGGAAATGGCGCAACCCAAGCTGCCGGAGGTGCCGGGATGGGCTGCCAAAATCTTTCTGCCAACCTCGGTGTCCATAGACGGAGAGGGGGTGACCGTTGCACCGTAGGTGCGCATCACCTCACGGCGGAAAGGCTTCTGCTCATAGGAGCATTTGACCATATGCACCCGGCAGTCCAAACCAAAATAGGAGCATGCCATAGAAAGGGCTGTGCCCCACTGACCGGCGCCGGTCTCGGTGGTCACGCCTTTTAAGCCCTGTTGCTTGGCATAATACGCCTGAGCAATGGCAGAGTTCAGCTTATGGGAACCGGAGGTGTTGTTGCCCTCGAACTTATAGTAAATTTTTGCAGGTGTGCCCAGCTTCTTTTCCAGGCAGTACGCTCTAATCAGGGGCGCGGGGCGGTACATCTTATAAAAGTCCCGGATTTCTGTGGGAATGGGGATGTAAGCGGTGGTCTCGTCCAGCTCCTGCTTAATGAGTTCCTCGCAGAACACGCCCTCCAAATCCTCTGCCGTCATTGGCTGGTGGGTTTTGGGGTCTAACAGGGGTGCGGGCTTGTTTTTCATATCTGCCCGCAGGTTATACCACGCCTTCGGCAGCTCCTGCTCGCTTAAATAAATTTTGTAGGGGATTTCCATATTGTGCTCCTTTCCTGGGAGAGAAAATAAAAACCCGTCCCAGTGCAAAATACTTTGCTGGGACAGGACAAGTTTCCTGCGGTGCCACCCGGCTTGGCGCATTGCGCCCACTTTACGCGTACTACCATACGCAGACCTTTTCTAACGGAGGGTCACTCCGGCGCACATACTGGGGGATTGCCCGTTCTGATTGCCCTCAAAAGCCCATTGGGTCCTGCCTCTACCGCCGGATTTCCACCGCCACCGGCTCTCTATGGGTGATATGCAAGACTTACTCACGCTTTTTCAACAGTTTTGATTATTATATGTAAAAAAACAAAATCTGTCAAGGGATTTTGTGGGCTCGACAAAAAAACAAATTTCTCCCGTGAAAAGACGTTTTTTCCCGACGGGCTTCCTTGACTTTTGCTACCATTTGTGGTAAAATTTATTTGTGGAATTTTTCTGTTTTTTCGTATTAAATCCGGGCTCTCCCGGACTTGATATAGCGCATTTCCCAAAAAACAAAACATTTTTAGGAGGAACTAAAAAATGAAAAAACTCATTGCGCTGCTGTTGGCCCTGGTTATGGTGCTGGGCATGGCAGCCTGCGGCGCTCCCGCCAACAACGAAGCTACCAACGCTCCCGTTGGCACCACCGGCGAAGCTCCCGCAGAGACCACCGGCGAAGCCGTTGCCAAGTCTGACCTGAAGGTCGGCTTCATCTTCCTGCACACCGAGCAGTCCACCTACGATAAGAACTTTATCGACGCTGCTATCGCTGCTTGCGAGGAAATGAATGTCCAAATGGTCCAGAAGACCGACATCCCCGAGTCCAACGCTTGCTACGACGCAGCTGTTGAGCTGATCGAGGTTGAAGAGTGCGACATCATCTTCGCTGACTCCTTCGGCCACGAGTCCTTCCTGCTGCAGGCTGCTCAGGAATACCCCGACGTACAGTTCTGCCACGCTACCGGCACTCAGGCTCACACCGCTGGTGCGAAGAACCTGCACAACGCATTTGCTTCCATCTATCAGGGTCGTTACGCAGCTGGTGTTGTTGCTGGTCTGAAGCTGAACGAAATGATCGAAGCTGGCACCATCACTGCTGAGCAGGCTAAGATGGGTTACGTTGGCGCTTTCACCTTCGCTGAGGTTATTTCCGGCTACACCTCCTTCTACCTGGGCGCTAAGTCCGTATGTCCCTCTGTGACTATGGACGTTAAGTTCACCGGTTCCTGGTACGACGAAGCTAAGGAAAAGGCTGCTGCTGAAGCTCTGATCGACGGCGGCTGTGT
>JAZRHG010000050.1:0-1760 GCA_045644625.1 Faecousia sp. | reverse complement strand
CGGACATTTTCCAAAATGTCATTCCGTCCACCTACAATGGGAACACCGCTAATGCTGCGACCCCATTTGTTGCTGTTGTCATCAATGATGCAGCAAACCTTCAGGTTTTCATCTTCGCTCTGCATCACATCCCGCAAAATCAGCTGTCCGGCATTGCCGGCGCCAATAAGCATCGTCCGTTTTGCGCCCCGCTTGGCACTTTTCTGGGCGCGGTTACGTTCCAGCAAAATCAAGCGATAGGAAAACCGGACGCCCAACACAAACACAAACTGAAAACCTGCGCCAAAGATGTAATAGGAAATCGGCAAACGGTCTTTCAGCATCACCGTGCCGAGAATATGCACCACAAAGATAATCACGCTGGCGCATATAACCCGGAGCAGTTCGTGCAAGCTGGCAAAGCGCCAAATACTGTTGTACATCTTCAGCCAGGCAAACACAGCCACACACACCACCGTGTAAGCAGGCGCGTAACGAATGAAAGCGGCTAAATACTCCTGGGGGATTTCTGAATAGGTGCAGTCAAACCGCAACCACAGAGCCAGGAAATTGGAAAAATTGACCATAACGACATCGTAAGCAATCAGCAAACAACTAATTATTTGCCAGTGCTCCAGATGCCAACGCAATGGTTTTTTCACGTGACTCACTCCCTACCTTCTTATTCCATAAATGTCCATTGTTAATCATATAACAAAATCAAAAATTTTTCAACCGTTTTTCTTGGATAAAATCTTAATTTTTATGATTTTCTGGAATTTTAGTTCGACAAAAGCACAGGGCCTTCGCTGTAGAAAAACGCCCATTTTGCATATTCTTCCCGCACCCGCAAAGACTAAAGCAAAGGAGGGATTATTATGGACAAACAAGCGCTGGTGAAGCAAACACTGGATCAAATACCTGCAGCAAGCGCCAATGCCAAACGGATTGTGGGGCTCGTGAAGGAAGGCGGCAGAATCACCGGCTATCAGCTTTCCGACAACACCGTGGTAGAGAAGCAACAGGCGGTGGATATGGCAAAACAAGGGCAGATTGCCGGCGTGGGCATTGCCCATCGAGGAGATACCGAATATCTGAAATCCATCCCCGACGGCAGTGAAAGCAACAACTTAGGTAACCTCCCTTCCGTTTCCCCCGAAGCTTAAGAAACGCCAGCCGTAAGCACCTACGGCTGGCGTTTCCTTCTTATTTCGACAAATTACACCTGTGTTAGGTGCTATAATGACCTTATTCCTCCCGAAGCTGCTCTAACGCAGAACGTACCGCGGCAATTACAAAGGCGGAAAATGTGCAATCCTTGCCCTGAATTTCCCGTTCTACCTGCTGAACCACATCACCCGGAAAACGGATGGTTTTATTGACTGTGGGTGGATTCTCCGGAATTTGAAACTTTGCCATAAGCATACCTCGCAATACGTTTGTCTTGCTAACATTCTACGGCAAAATCTTCAGGAAATATGCATTGCGTTTGCATTGCGCATATTGTATGATGTCAATGAGGTGATGATTTTGCAAAACGAACCGCAACTTTTTCCCGGCAACTGGGGAATGCTCTGCCCCGGCAACGGAATGTTCAAGGACCAATACGGCAATCCTATAGAATGTCTGTGTGATGAGTGTGATTTTCTGCTGTGCTGTTCCACAGAATCGGATTGCCAAAACTGCACTGTAGCAGATTGCCCCAGAGACTTTGTATCCACTGGATATTCGTCTAACGCGTAACCAGTAAGCCCAGGGGATTTAAAACTACAATCTGGCGT
>JAZRHG010000049.1:0-32680 GCA_045644625.1 Faecousia sp. | reverse complement strand
ACCGGCAGAATCCTTTACAGTTACCGTGGGTGTTTTTGCCTTTCCGTTGTAGACATAAGATGTTGTGTATAACTTTACGGAACACTTGGAAACCGAAATCGGCTTAATTTTAAAGGTCAGTACCTTAGTGCCGGAGTAGTTTCCCTTCATCTTCACAGTGACCTTGTATGTACCCACGTTCTTTCTGCCGCTTGCGTAGGATACGGTGTAGTCCACATCCTTTTTCAAGGTTTTGCCCGCAGCGTCCTTCACAATCACTGTTGGCGTCTTGGCTTTACCGTTATATGCGTAAGCTGTTTTATAGAGTTTGACGGTCTCAATGCGCAAAATTGTCTTGGTACTTTCTACCTTACCGCAAATAGCGCACTTTTTTATTACCTCACCATTTTCATCGAAGGTAGCTTTTTTCACGGTTGTTTTATAGCTATGGGTGTGTTTCTTTACGAAATGAATATTCGCTTGTTGCAAATATTCATTTCCCTCACCGAATTTAATTCTATTCCACTTTGTTTTTGAGCCCGAAAAGTATACAGCTGTCAGATTGGAACAGTGAGCAAAGGCATTATCATCAATGATCGTCACGCTGTCCGGGATATCAATGGATTTCAAACTGACACAATCCGTAAACGCGTGATTACCTATAGCGGTCACACCGTTATCAATAGTTACTTCGGTTAGCCCGTCGCAGCCACCGAACGACCATTCACCAATAGCGGTAACACTGCCTGGGATTGAAATAGACTTCAAACTGTCACAACCTTCAAATGCCATATAGCCAATAGTGGTGACACGATCACCAACCGTCACATTGGTCAGACTGGAGCAGATATGGAACGCAAAATCACCAATGGTGGTCACGCTATCCGGAATGGTCACAGATGTCAGGCTCTCACAGTTAGAGAACGCAGCATACCGAATGGTGCTCACACCGGATGGGATTTTATATTTACCGGCAAGATTTCCCGGTGCTTGCAATACGGTTGTCTTCGTCTTGTCAAACAACACGCCCTTGGCATCGTTACTAAAACACGGATTGCTTTTGTCCACCAAAATTGAGGTCAGGCTATTGCAGGCAGAAAACGCGCCCTGCCCAATAGCGGACACGCTGGCGGGGATTGACACTGAGGTCAGGCTGTCACAGTCGCCAAACGCATCATTGCCAATAGTAGTTACACTGTTGCCAATAGTCAGTGTTGTCAGGCTATCGCAGTTAAGAAACGCCATATCACCAATAGTGGTTACACTGTTCGGGATATTCACAGACTTCAAGTTATCGCAATCACGAAATGCCCCAATATCAATAACCTTTAATTTTTGGGGGAAAACGAATTTTTTAACGTAAGGATTTCCCTCTACAGAAGATTGCCACACTACTTCTGTGGTTGCTGGAAGCTTATAGCTTTGATCTTTTTTTCCTGCTGGATACTGCACAAGAGTTGTTACATTCTTATCATACAACACACCGTCTACTGCACTAAGGGCAATATTATCCGGAGACACCTTGATTTTCTCTAAAAAAGGGCAATAACCAATTGGACTATTGGCGCAAATATATTTACCCACACCTGCCTGGCCACCGATATACACATCCGTTAGCCCATCACATTTGTCGAAGATATTCCCATCCAAAAATGAAACCGTATCCGGGATAATAGCTTTGGTGATTTTATCGCAGTTATCAAAAGCTTGCTGGCAAAGGGACTGCAAATTTTGCGGAAGTTCAAAATTTTCCAGGTTAGTACAACCCAAAAACGAAAATGCTTCAATCGTTGTAATCGTATCGGTAAAGGTCACCTTGGACAGATTCACACATCCTTCAAAAGCACTTGCTCCGATATAGGTAATGCCGGATTTAAATACAATAGATTTAATTTTCGGTCTCAAGTTATCCCAGGGGTTTTCATGATAATCAAACCGTTCATCATCTATAAAGTCCCACATTTTTCCTGTGCCAGAGATTGTCATAACACCATTTTTGTTTAGAGAATACTTCAGGTTTTCGCCGCATTTGCCTGACATGGCATCCGCGGCGCTGACGGTCACGATGTCAAAATTAAGGCACACCAGTGCCAAGGCAAGGACGCAGAAAGATGTGAGCAGTTTTTTCATCGCCGTTCCTCCTCAAAAAATGAGTGGTATCAATAGATTCATTATAGAGTATTGGCACAGAAAATGCAAGTGTCTTTTTGGAGAGGACTGGTTTCGCAATGACGGAGGGGCATTGGGAAGATGTATCGCATCGCGCAAAAAAGTGACCTGATGCAATCTGCATCAGGTCATTTTTCTTATTCGTCTTGATAGGCATCTAAGAGGGATGTGTCGCTGGCTTCGGAGATTTCTTCGCCGGCCATACACTGGGCAAACTGGGCGCCGGACATGGTTTCCTTTTCCAGCAGGAATTCCACTACTCTGTTCAGTTTCTCCTCGTCGCGACGGAGGATCTCGCTGCACTGGGCGTATGCCTTGTCGATAATTGCCTTCACCTCATCATCGATGGTGCCGGCAACTTTTTCCGAGTAGCCCTTGGTGCTTTGATAGTCTCTGCCGATGAACAGTTCATCACCGCCGGTGTAGGATACGGTACCAAGCTTTTCGCACATACCGTAGCGGGCAACCATATCCCGCGCCAGCTTGGATGCGCGGTCAATATCGTTGGATGCGCCGGTGGAAATATCCTGCAGAAACAGAGCTTCTGCCACTCTGCCGCCCAAAAGTCCCACAATGCGCTCGTACATTTCGTTGCGGGTCAGGTGGTTGCTATCCTCCATAGGCTGGGTCCAGGTAAGACCCAATGCGTGACCTCTGGGAATGATGGAAATCTGGTGCACCGGGTCGTGGGTGGGCAGGCTATGCATTGCCACGGCGTGACCGGCTTCGTGGATGGCGGTCAGGCGCAAATCCCGCTTCAGGTGAACACGGCTGCGCTTTTCAGGACCTGCCAAAATTTTCATCATTGCTTCATTGATGTCCTGCATATTGAGAACCGGACGGTCCTCCCGGGCTGCCAAAATAGCTGCCTCGTTGAGCAGGTTGCTCAAATCCGCGCCGGTGAAACCGGAGGTTGCCATGGCAACGGTTTTCAGGTTCACCGTTCCGTCCAAACGCTTGTCACGGGCGTGGACCTTCAAAATCTCCTCACGGCCTTTGGCGTCGGGTGTGCCCACATAAATCTGCCGGTCAAAACGGCCGGGGCGCAGCAGGGCGTTGTCCAAGATATCCACCCGGTTGGTGGCTGCCAGCACAATGACACCCTCGGTACGGCTGAAGCCGTCCATCTCCACCAGCAGCTGGTTCAGGGTCTGCTCACGTTCATCGTGACCGCCGCCTAAACCGGAACCGCGCTTTCTGCCAACGGCATCAATTTCGTCAATAAAGATAATGGAGGGCGCCATTTTCTTTGCCTGCTCAAACAAATCGCGGACACGGCTTGCGCCCACACCCACGTACATTTCCATAAAATCAGAGCCGGAAATAGACAAAAACTGCACATCTGCCTCTCCTGCCACTGCACGGGCAAGGAGGGTTTTACCGGTGCCGGGAGGGCCGGAGAGCAAAATGCCGTGGGGGATTTTTGCGCCAATGGCGGCAAATTTCTCGGGATTTCTGAGAAAATCCACCACTTCCTGCAGCTCGGCTTTCTCCTCGTCCACGCCTGCCACATCCGCAAAGGTGACTTTCTTGCCGCCGGTGCCGTTTACAGTGCGGGCTCTTCCGAAATTGGCAAGCGGGTTATTGCTATTGGCGCGACCTGCAAAAATCACCCAAATCACAATCAAAATCAGTCCTGCCAATACAATGGGCAAAATGTAGGCATAGGGAGAAGTCTCTTCCTCCGGAACGATGTCATAGCTTTCCAGTACGCCGGACTGAGTCTGCGCCTGCAGAGTCTCCCACATTTCCTGCCGGAAGCCGTCCGGGTCTGCCATAGGCGCAGCCAAAGAGGTCTTTCCGTCAACTTTCTCCCGCAGCACCAAATAGATGGCGTTATCCTTGATTACAAAGCTGCGCACTTTTTCCTGCTGAAACAGGGAAATCACCTGGGAATAGGTCAGGTCATCGCCGTTTCCGCCAAACAGCCCCAGCATCCAGGAAAATGCCACGACCAGAACAACTACATAAAGTACGATGGTAAATAATCTGTTTTTTCTCAATTTGGGTCTCCTTACATATACACTTCCGGCTTCAAAACGCCCACAAAAGGCAGGTTCCGGTAGTGCTCGTTATAGTCCAAACCGTAGCCCACTACAAATGCGTTGGGCACGGTAAAGCCAACATAATCTGCCTGCAGCGTAACCTCCGGATTGCGACGCTCCGGCTTATCCAAAAGGGTGCAAATCTTTAAGGAAGCAGGCTCTTTGGCAAGCAGGTGCTTCCGCACAAACTCCAGAGAATTTCCGGTGTCGAAGATATCCTCCAAAATCACCACGTGGCGACCCTTGATATTTTCCGAAATATCCCGCTTAACCTCCATATAGGAGGAGGTGGTGCCGTGGTAGGAAGAAACCCACATAAAATCAATCTGACAGGGCGCATCAAAATACTTCATAAAATCACCGAAGAACACCACAACGCCCTTCAAAACACCGATGAAAACGGGGTCCTTGTCCTTATACTCCTGTGTTAGCTGAGCTGCTAATTCCTTGACCTTTGCCTGAATTTGTTCTTCGGACAACAAAATTTCCTGAATGCTCTCTCTCATTAGGATTTCTCTCCTTTTTTCTGTGTAATGGTAATAGTAATGGCCGGCAAACGGTCTGCCAAACGGTCTTTGCTTACGCCGAGACCAGCCACCGCGATGACGCCCAAATCATCGGCAATCACAGGGATTTGTTCCCGCTGGCTTGCCGGAATTTTTTTATCAATGAACAGTTTTTTTAAGCTTTTTGTGCCGCCGGATAGGACGATTTTATCTCCTGACATGCGACTGCGTACCACTAACTTGCCAACAGGTGTAACTGTGAACGCATCCTTGCTGTCTATCAGTGCCGCCGCCACATCACAACGGATTTGCACCTTCTGCTCCGGCAAAAACACTTCTCCGGGACAGATTAGCTCTGTCTCATTAAGCTTTTGATTTTGCGCCTGCTTTTGCAAATATTCGTAATTTCGCCCAATGGTAATTCCAACAGGGAAATTGCCCTTTGCTGAAGGGTTGTCGGAAATGACCAGCTTATGCAGCAGGTGGATGTGCTCAGCCTCCGGCTCCAATACACCGCAGCTTTCCAAAAACGCCGCATAGGCGCGGTTTCGTACCGCCTCCGGCAAGCTGCGAAAATAAGAAACGGTAGGTTCCCGGGTTGTTGCAAGGCTTGTCAAAGCCGCCTCATCCTGCCGCAGACGCAACGCCGTTGCCGAGGTGTTTTCTGCAAAACGGGGATTTTCCTTTTGCAAAAGCGGCATCACGTGGTGACGCAGGCGATTTCGCAGGAAGCTATCTGTTTCATTGGAGCTGTCCGTGACGTAGGTCAGGTTGTATTCGTCCAAAAATGCCAGCACTTCCTGACGGGTGACAGAAAGCATGGGGCGAATCAGCTTGCCCCGTTGGGGCGCAATACCGCCCAGACCATTTAAGCCTGTGCCCCGCACCAGGTGCATTAACACGGTTTCTGCGTTGTCATCTGCCGTGTGGGCAGTGGCAATTTTTCCGGGTAAGGTGTCGAAAAAACCATAGCGGGCATCTCTTGCCGCAGCCTCCAAGCCCTTTTTACCTGCCACAACCGTTCCTTCTCCCACAGTAAGGGGAATATCGTACCGGTCGCAAAATGCCCGCACAAAATCCTCGTCCCGCTGGGACTCCTCCCCACGCAGGTGGTGGTTAAAGTGGGCGGCAGAAAGGCGGATATTTAACTTATCTTTCAGCAAATACAGGGCAAAAAGCATCGCAACGGAATCCGCACCGCCGGACACAGCACACACTACCGCATCATCCGGGGTAATCAAATCATACGCCCGGATAAAGCTCAGAAGCTTATTCAACATGCTTCCACTCCCGGTCTGTAAAGGTTTGATACTGGGGCACCCACTGGAGCTTCACCGTGCCCACTTCGCCGTGGCGGTTTTTGGATACGATACACTCAGCAACACCCTTATCCTCGGAGTTCTCGTTATAATATTCATCTCGGTACAAAAACAGAACTTCATCTGCATCCTGCTCGATAGCACCGGACTCGCGCAAGTCAGAAAGCATCGGCCGTTTGTCTGTTCTGCCTTCCGGACCACGGGACAACTGACTGAGGCATACCACAGGCACGTTCAGTTCCTTTGCCATAATCTTCAGCGAACGGGAAATCTCACTAACCACGTTCACACGGCTTTCGCCGCCTTTGCCGTAGCCGGAGCCGTTCATCAGCTGGAGATAGTCGATAATCACCAGACCCAAATCCTCCACACGACGGCACTTGGCGTTCATTTCCGCCACGGTAATTGCCGGATTGTCATCCACGCGGATATCCGTCTGGCTCAAAGCAGAAGCCGCCATACTCAGCTTGCCCCACTCTTCTTCGGAGAGCTTGCCGGTTGCCATTTTCTGTCCGTCCACAAAGCTTTCGATGGACAGTAGACGCATCGCCAGCTGCTCACGGGACATTTCCAAAGAGAACATAGCAACTGTCTTTTTATATTTTTTCGCCACATTCAGACCAAGGTTCAGCGCAAATGCCGTTTTACCCATAGCCGGACGGGCTGCCAAAAGCACCAAATCCGATTTGTTCAGACCGTTAATCTTGGCATCCAAATCCCGCATGCCGGTGGAAAGGCCGGGAATGGCGGAATCCGATTCGCTGAGCTCTGTCAACCGGTCAAACACCTTGTGCAGCGTTGTGCCGATATGCTCCAACGAATCTCCGCGCTCTCCTTTTCGCAAGCCAAAGATTTTCTTCTCTGCAAACTCCAACATTTCCGCAGGGGTTCCCACCTGGTCCTGCACAGTCTGGGAGATTTCCGATGCGGCATCGGATAAGCCCCGAAGCATCGCTTTATCCCGCACAATGTTGGCATAACGCACTGCATTGGCAGCCGTGGGGGTAATCTCCATCAGCTGCAAAATGTAGTCACGGGAATTGTCCTTATGGACGCCCAGCTCTTTCATCTTGTCCAAAACCGTGACCGGGTCAATGGTTTGGGAGAAGTTGAACATCGTGTAGATGGCCTCATAAATTTCCCGATTTTGCTTTAGATAAAAATCCTCTGCACGGACAATCCCAATAATGTCCGTTAAGCAACGGCTGTCAATCAAAATAGAGCCTAATACAGCTTGCTCTGCTTCCAGAGAATGGGGCAACTGCTTGCCCAACAATTCTTCGTCCATGACAGCTCTCCTTTCTATGTCTTAATTCGCCTTTTATGCCTCGACAATCTTCACAGTCAAAGGTGCGGTGATTTCATAGCCCAGCTTGCACTGGACCGTATAGGTGCCAACGCTCTTAATGGGGTCGGCAATGACAATCTTCCGCTTATCAAGGGTAATTCCGGAGTTTGCTTTCAGGGCATCGGCAATTTCCTGGTTGGTCACAGAGCCGAACAAACGGCCTGCGCCGCCGCCCTTTGCCGCAACGGTCAGGGTCATTTCCCGCAGCTTGTGGGAAAGTTCCAATGCCTCGGCGCGTTCCTTGGCAGCCTTTTCCGCAGCTGCCTTATCGTTCATTTTCTTGGTATTCACAGCATCGGCAGTGGCTTCAACCGCCAACTTGCGGGGGAGCAAAAAGTTTCTTGCGTAACCGTCAGAAATCTCCAACATTTGTCCCTTTTTGCCTTTGCCCTTTACATCCTGCAATAAAATCACTTTCATAGTCTTACTCTCCTTGTCTGCTTTCAAAATAACGGTCAATGGATGCAACCAAAGCATCCAAAACTTCTTTTACATTGGTACCCGGGATTTGTGCACCTGCCGTGGAGGCGTTGCCGCCACCGCCTAACGCTTCCAAAATCACCTGTACATTGGCCTCGCCAATAGAGCGGGCGGAAACAATCACCTTATCGCCATCAGGGAACAGCACAAACGATGCCCGAATGCCGGTGATGTTCAACAGTTCATCCGCTGCCTGCGCTGCCAAAATACGGCTGACTGTGCCGTTCAGCGGGGCAATGGCGATGCCTTGCTTATGCATACGGGCAGCTGCGATAATCTTATGCTTGGTGATGGTGTCCTCATAGTCGTTCTGGAACAGCTTTTTGACCTCCACCATATCTGCACCAAACTGCCGCAGATAGGCTGCTGCCTCAAAGGTACGCTCACCGGTGCGAACGTGGAAGCTCTTGGTGTCCAGCATAATGCCTGCCATCAAGGCTTTTGCTTCAATGGGCAAAACATCTGTGGTTTCTACGCCATATTCCAAAAGCTCCGTTGCCAGCTCCGACGCGGAGGAGGCATAAGGCTCGTGGAAATTCACCGCCACGGGATTGATATAGTCTGCTGCCCGCAAATGGTGGTCCACAATGCAAACCTTGGGCACTGCCTCCAAAAGCGGACGGCACTCCACCTGGTCCGGACGGTTGGTGTCTACCACCACCAAAGTGCTTCGGTTATCGCACATTAAGAGCGCATCCTGACCGGAAATGAAAATATTTTTATACTCCGGCTCTTTCATAATTTCGTCCAGCAATCGCTGGGCTACATTATGCTCTGTATCCAAAACGATATGGACGGGTTTTCCTTTTTTGCGGCACAGACAGGCAATGCCCATTGCCGCGCCCAAGGAGTCCATATCTGCATTTTTGTGACCCATAATGAATACCTGGCTGCTTTGACCGATGAGTTCCATCATAACACTGGCGGTCACCCGGGAACGCACCTTGCCGCGTCGGTCGGCTTCCTTCGCCCGTCCGCCGTAGAAATGGAAATTCAGCCTGTCTTTCACAACTGCCTGGTCACCGCCACGACTCAGCGCCATTTCAATGGAAAGCACTGCAAAATCATAGCCCTCTTCAAAAGTCTCGGCATCCACGCCCATACCAATGGAAAGGGACGCTGCTAAGCCGGAAGGCGCTGTGATTTCGTGGACTTCCTCCAGCACCGAGAATTTTCCGTCAATTGCGTGCTTTAAATCCCGCTTTTCAAACACCAGCAAAAACCGGTTTTTGTCCAGCCGGCGCAGCAAACCGTGGTAATTTTGCGCCCAGCGAAGAATGGTGTTATTCAGCCGGGAGTTCAAAGCGGAAATTGCCGCCTCTGTCATATTGCGGGTAAGCTCCTCGTAATTACCCACCAAAATAATGGAACCCACCGGACGGGAACGGATATATTCATCCCGCACCTGATAAAGCTCTGTCAGGTCCGAGAAATACAGCACTGCAAGGGGGCTGGCCTGTACATCCACAGTGGAAATCTGTGACCCGTAAATCCGATAACGGCGCTCACCAATGGTCACATCGTAAGGGTATTCCGTTTTTCCCGAGGTGAGCCATTCCGTGGAAAAGTCCGGAAACTGGTCGAACACCGTATGCTCGGCAAACACGTCGCGGAACCCGGTGAGCTTTACATAGGCATCATTTGCCTGAATGATTTTTCCGTCGGTCAGCTGCAAAACCAGCAACGGAAACGGCGCTTCGGCACCTTGCGTACCGGTCATTAAATCTGTATGGTTCTGCAAAAAAGCCTGCAGCTGCTTGTGACGGTACACCCGAAAAAGAATGTATGCCACAAACAAAATAACCGTGACGGCAATTTCTGCCACAAACAGGGCATACTGCTCCAGCAGCGCGGCGGCAACCCCAAACAGCACCAACACTGCGAAATACAGCCCTGCACTGGGATTTAAGAGAAATTTCATCTTCTTTTTCATATCCGTCACCTCCAAAAAAATTCTTCTAAGCTTAGGCTAAAATAATCGCTATTTTATACATTATAACAAAACTGCTCCAAAGGTGCAATAGAATTTTTACTTATTTTCCCTCTGATTTTCACTTTTTCCGTCGGCTTTTCAAGAAAAATAAATGTGTACAAGTTTGGTAAAATGTGGTATAATGTTCTAAGATGCGTCAGGTAGGCAGACCTGAGCAGAATTGTATGAAACCTACCCCCGTTTTCCTGAGGCGGCACAGGGTCTTTGGGAAGACAGGGACAAAAGAATTGTATGTATTTTTGAAAGGAGTATTGATTTTATTTGGCTGAAAAATTAAAGATTATCCCCTTGGGCGGTTTGGATGAAATCGGTAAAAACATTACCGTTTTGGAATACGGCAAGGATATGATCGTAGTGGATTGCGGCGTTGGTTTTCCCGACGAGGATATGTACGGCGTAGACCTGGTCATTCCTGACTTTTCTTATCTGGTACAAAACGCAAAGAAGCTGCGTGGTATGTTTATCACCCACGGACACGAGGACCATATCGGCTCTATTCCCTACTGTATGCAGCAGGTGATTTGCCCCATCCACGGCACTGCGATGACCAACGGTCTGATCCGGCTGAAGCTGGAAGAACACCGCATTGCTGACAAGGTAAAACTGATTACCCATAAACCCGGCGACCTGGTAAAAGCCGGCTGCTTTACTGTGGAATTTATCCACGTAAATCACTCTATTGCCGATGCGGTGGCGTTTGCTATTCACACGCCGGTGGGTACTGTGGTAATGACCGGCGACTTCAAAATCGACCCCACCGCAAAGGACGGTATGATTGACCTGGCAAGACTGGGCGAGCTGGGTAACCAAGGTGTTCTGGCGCTTTTGTGTGACTCCACTAACGTGGAACGACAGGGCCACACCCCCAGTGAAAACATTGTGGCAGAGGGTCTGGACCGGCAGTTTAAAAACTGCGACCAGCGAATCATCGTCACCACCTTTGCCTCCAATATGCACCGCATTGGCGCAGTTTTGGCAACCGCGCACCGCTACGGGCGGAAGGTTGCCGTCACCGGACGGAGTATGGAAAATATGCTGAAGGTAGCACAGGAATTGGGCTATCTGAAAGTACCTTCCGGTACCATCGTGGACCTGGCAGCCACCAAGAGCCTGCCGAAAAACAAGGTGGTCATCGTATCCACCGGCTCTCAGGGCGAAAATATGTCCGCACTTTACCGGATGGCGTTTTCCTCCCACAAGCAGATTGACATCACCGCAGGTGACCGGATCATCATTTCCGCATCTGCCATTCCCGGCAACGAAAAGGCCGTTTCCCGCATCATTAACGAGCTCTACCGCAAGGGTGCGGAAGTGGTTTATGAAAAGAGCGAAGGTCTGCACGTATCCGGACACGCCTGTCAGGAGGAACTGAAAGTCATTCACGCCCTTTGCAAGCCCAAATTCTTTATTCCTGGCCACGGTGAGCAGCGCCAGCTGCAGATTCACGGCAAGCTGTCAACCCAACTGGGCGTGGCTCCAAAAAATGTTTGCATTGCAGAAATTGGCAATGTGATTGTGCTGACAGGAAAAACCTGTAAACTTTCCGGCACTGTGCCTGCAGGCAAAGTGTTTGTGGACGGCACCGGTGTGGGTGACGTGGGCAGTGTGGTGCTGCGTGACAGAAAGCACCTGGCGCAGGACGGTATGATTGTGGTGTGCGTGAATATTTCTGCACAGGACGGCTCTGTGATTACAGGACCTGACATCATCACCCGCGGCTTTATTTATGTCAAAGAATCCGAGGAGCTGATGGAAGAATTGCGGAATGTGGCTATGGAGGCCATTGAGCGCTGCGCCCGCAAACGCGTGCGGGACTGGACCGCAATCAAAACCGCAATCAAAAACGATTTGAGCGGTTACCTGTTTAAAACCACCAAGCGAAATCCGATGATTTTGCCGGTGATTATGGAAATCTAAAGTGAAACAGGGTGTGCAAACGCACACCCTGTTTTGAGGTGTTTATGAACGTTTATTTTGCGCCCTTAGAGGGGCTGACAGACAGTACATACCGGCGGCTGCACCGCAAGTATTTTCCCGGTGTTGACCGCTATTACACGCCTTTTTTCTCCCCTACCTCCAGTCGGAAGCTCACACCGAGAGAACAGCGGGAATTGCCCCCTGCTGACAGTCTGGATGTGACAGTCATTCCGCAGCTGCTGACAAGAAATCCTGAAGATTTTTTGTGGATGAGTGAAAAATTTCAGGATTTGGGATACACGGAAATCAACTTAAATACCGGCTGCCCTTCCGGCACTGTCACCGCCAAAGGCAAAGGCGCAGGAATGTTAAAGGAACCGGAATTGCTGGCGCAATTTTTGGATACTGTGTTTGAAAAAGCTGCGGTAAATATCTCTGTAAAAACCCGCATTGGATTTGATAACCCTGAAGAATTTCCTGCGCTGCTGGAAATTTTCAACCGGTATCCTATCAAAGAGCTGACCATCCATCCCAGAGTGCGCAGCGCTTTTTATAAAGGCGATGTGAATTTGGAAGTTTTCCACTACGCCCTGCAGGAAAGCCGCGCCCCTGTCTGCTTCAACGGCAACCTGAACTCCCTTGCAGATATCAGGAAAATCCGCTCCCAATTTCTGGATTTGCAGGCCGTGATGCTGGGCCGTGGACTCATTGGCGACCCGGGTATGCTCACACAAGGCGGCACGGACGCCCAAACCCTGGAAAACTTTTTTGCGGAACTTTTGGAAGAGTATCTCATTCATTTTGGCGGCTCCCGCAACGCAATGTTCCGCCTGAAGGAACATTGGCGGTATCTCATCTGCAAATTTGAAAACTGTGAAAAGTTGGAAAAACGGCTGCGAAAAACAACGGATTTAGGTGAATATAAAGCCATTACTTATGAGATTTTCCACAACCTGCCTATGCGAAAAGCGCCAAATGTAACCTGGTAAAAAAATCGCCTGTCGATAACTGACAGGCGATTTTTCTTATAATGTGACATTTGCCAGAGCAATCTTGCTGTATTTGACCTTCATAGGCCATCTTTCCATGCCTTCCTCCACAAGTGATTCGGTGCGTTCTGTCAGAAGCATCTGTCTTGCAGAGTACAGCCAGTGGGCTTCGCCGCTGACAAAGTAGATAATGTGGTAGCCCTTGTAATGGTCAAAATCTGCCTTCACAATGCCCACATCACCGGGTTTCCGCTGGGCATCAATGGACCAGGTCTCGAAAGGCTCCACCATTCCGGAACCCTTATAAATGCCTTCGTACAGGCCACCGGACTCGTTGGAGCCGCCGTCCTCGGAGTGCTCCCCTACCAACTCGATAAAGCCTTCTTCTGTCTTACCGTGTTCTTCCCAATGCGCCAAAATGTCCTCTGCTTTTTTCAGGCAGGCAGCCCATTCTTCCTCAGTATAGGTGGTGGCGCCGGTGGTCTCATCTTTGGTGCCACCCTCGGGGAACACCAGAATATGCCGCACATTGGAAATCAAACCGCTATCCTTTGTAACGCCCTGCTCTGCAAAGGTTTCTTCTTTCTCTGCAAAGTAAGCCTCTGCCTCCTCATCCGTGGGAGTCAGCTTTTCATACTGGGTGCTGTAATAATCGTTGGCAAGGAAGTTGAGGCGAACGTGGTCGATATAGTTTTCCACGGTGCAGTTTGCGCCAATGACAGACTTTACCAGTGCTTCTGCATTTTCCTTCTCTGCAGTTTTTGCCTGCTCCTCCAAATCTGCGGGCATTGCATCCAGCGCCTCCTGCCACTCGGCAGTCAGCTCGTGCTTTGCTTCCTCGGCCGTCAGACCCAGCACCTGGTAACGCTGCCAGGTTTCAATGGCAATGTCCAGGAAATACTGCTCCCAGGTCATTTCTTCGTCGAAATAGCAGGTCTGGGTATTCAGGGGTTTGGTGTAGTCCAGACCAATCTGGGAGGCGTAACTGCTGTAATAGCTCAGAAAATCTGCAATCTGCGTGTAGTAATATACCTGCAGCTGGGCGTTTGTCAGCTTCTTATCGCCCATGGTAGCAACCACAGTGTCTGCCTGTTGGATGGCCTTTTCATCGGTGACCGTATAGCTGTCTTTTTTCATAATATCATTGGGCTTCGGCAGCAGATTCACGCCCAGAGATGTGAGCAAAACCACAGCCAGCACGCCCAGGGCTGCCACAGCACCCACAATTGCCAGAACCAAAGGCCAAACCCGCTTTTTTCTGGGGGGCTGTTCTTCGGTAATTTCCTCCGCAGGAATTTCTTCAGCCACTTCCTCCGGAAGTGTTTCCTGGGTAGCATCAACTACCTCTGCGGTTTCAACTGTCTCCACAGCTTCAGCAGTTTCCTCTTCCGCGAAAGCTTTGCCGCAGTTGGGGCAGATTTCAACTTCTTCCTGAAGCTCTGCATTACAGAATTTACAATTCATTTGCATCCTCTTTCTTTCCATTTGGAAATTTGATAGCCATAGTTTACCATGACTGCACATCAATTGCAAGAATTTTACTTATAAATTATTTATGAACAAAAAAACAAAGCAAATTTCCTTGCAAAACTTCCCGAAAAATGCTATTATTTTATATTGAGGTACTTTAGCCTGAACAATATAACCCAAACCCGTTTCTGAACTGTGTGATCGCCCTGATACTGCGTTGCAGCTTCTTGAAGGGCACAAAGCACATCTGCGAAGCTGCGTCTTGTCTCAGAACGGTCACACGGTTCAGAAATCTGCGACCTAAGCGGGATGGATGATTGGGTCAGGCAATCTTTAATGAAGCAGATGGGCTGACGCCCATCAATGAATAAAAGGAAGTCTGAGCCAATCAGACACCCGCTTAGTCGGGTTCGGATTATATTGTTCAGGCTAAGCAAAGGGGGCATCCCAATGGAGACGAAAACACGTGTGATTTCTAAGTCCGAGCTGGATATTCAGCTGGCATACTGCGATAAGATTCAAGCCTACTGGCACGAGCGGGATACCGTCCCCTGCGCCTATGTGGAGACCTACGGTTGTCAGCAAAACGAAGCTGATTCCGAGCGCATTCGCGGCATCTTGGCGCAAAGCGGTTACACGATGACCGATTCTGCCGAAGGCGCGGATGTTGTGGTGATGAATACCTGCGCCATTCGGGAACATGCAGAACAGCGGGTTTTTGGAAATTTGGGCGCGCTGACCCACACCAAACGCCGCCACAAAGGTCAAAAGATTTTTCTCTGCGGTTGTATGGCAGGCGAAGAAAAGGTAGTGCAGCGGATTAAGAAAAGCTTTCCCCACGTAGACGGTGTTTTTAACACCCATAATTTGTGGCATTTTCCGGAGCTTTTATATCTGGTGCTCACCAGAGGAAAACGCACCTATTTTGTAGAAGATGAAGCAGGCTCTATTGCCGAAGGTCTGCCTCAAAAGCGGGACAACACACTGAAAGCCTGGGTGTCCATTATGTACGGCTGCAACAATTTCTGCACCTACTGCATTGTGCCCTATGTTCGCGGCCGGGAGCGGAGCAGAAAAGCGGCAGATGTTTTGGCAGAATGCCGCGCTGTGATTGCAGCCGGTGCAAAGGAGATTACGCTGCTGGGGCAGAATGTGAACTCCTACGGCAAGGACTTAGATGAAAATATGGACTTTTCCGATTTGCTGGCGGAAATTGCCCAAATCCCCGGAGATTTTCTCATTCGGTTTATGACCAGCCACCCCAGAGATGCCGGCAAAAAGCTGTTTGATACCATGGCGTCAAACCCCAAGATTGCCAAGCAGCTGCACCTTCCCTTCCAGTCCGGCTCCAGCCGGGTACTGAAGGCGATGAACCGGCATTATGACAGAGAAAAATACTTGGAGCTGGTAGCCTATGCCAAATCTGTTATGCCGGATTTGGTGCTCACCTCCGATGTGATTGTGGGCTTCCCGGGAGAAACCGAGGAAGAATTTGAGCAAACCATTTCTCTCATTGAAGAAGTGCGCTACGATGCGCTGTTTACCTTTATTTTCTCTCCCAGAACCGGCACACCTGCCGCTTCTATGGAGGACCCCACACCCAAGGCGGAGAAAAACCGTCGGTTTGACCGGCTTTGCGCGGTGCAAAACCGGATTTCCGAGGAGATTCACAACGCCTACACCGGCAAGACTATGCGCTGTCTGGTAGACGGCGTGGACGATGAATATCTCACTGCCCGCACAGAGGGCGGACGTTTGGTGCGTTTCAAAGGAGAAAAAGCGCTGATTGGCAGCTTTGCGCCCATCAAAATAACCGGAGCCACTGTTTGGAGCTTAACGGGAGAATATGCAGGAAAGGAAGCATAAAGTTATGGCAAAAGAAAAGACAGAGCTGACGCCGATGAAGCGGCAGTACAATGCCATCAAAGAGAATAACCGGGACTGTATCTTGTTCTTCCGTTTGGGCGATTTTTACGAAATGTTCGACGAGGATGCCAAACTTGCTGCCAAAGAGCTGGATTTGACCCTCACCACCCGTGACCGCGCCAAACCCAAGGAAGAGCAGACCCCTATGTGCGGTGTACCTTACCACTCGGTGGATGCTTACATCGCCCGACTGGTTGCCAAGGGCTACAAGGTTGCCATCTGCGACCAGACAGAGGACCCTGCCCAGGCAAAGGGCATTGTGCAGCGGGATATTACACGGATTGTAACCCCCGGCACCGTGACCGACAGCTGTATGCTGGAAGAAAGCAAGAACAACTATATGGGCTGTCTTTACGGGGAGGATGGCCGGTTCGGTCTTGCCTTCTGCGATGTTTCCACCGGCGCGTTTTTTGTGACCGTTTGCGCGGATGTGCAGACGGCAGCTTCCGAATTGGGTCGTTTTGCGCCCACAGAAGTGATTCGCGGCGGACAGAATGTGCAGGACCCTGTATTGCAGGATGCCCTGTATAATCGTCTAAGCTGCTGTGTAGGCGAAGGTAGCCCTGCTGACTTCGACTTTGCAAAAGCGCAGTCGCTTTTGGAGACGCATTTCGAACTACCCTTAGCCCAGTTAGGGCTGGCAGGATTGCAGTGCGCCACCGTAGCAGCCGGTGCACTGTTACAAACCATCCGGTTTGTCCAGAAAAACGATTTGCAGCATATCCGTCAGCTGCAGTACTATACCTCCAATGTGTTTATGGGCTTGGATTTGGATGCCCGCAGAAATTTGGAGCTGACCGAAACCATGCGCACCAAGGAAAAACGGGGCACCCTTTTGTGGGCGCTGGATAAAACCAAGACCGCTATGGGCGGCAGACTGCTTCGCAGCTGGATGGAAAAGCCCCTGATGGATGCGACAGAAATCGGTCGCAGACACTGCGCTGTGGAGGAATTGGTGGCAAGCACCGTTGTTCGCGGCGAACTGACCGAGGCACTCAGCGATATTTCCGACTTGGAGCGAATTATGACCCGCATTGTCACCGGCACGGTAAACTGTCGTGACTTATTGGGCTTAGCCCAGGGACTCCGGGCATTGCCTGCAGTGAAAGATAACCTGAAAAACGCAGAAAGCTCTTTGCTACAGCGGTTGGAGCAGGCCATCGACCCCCTCACCGACTGTGCCCAGTGGATTGAAAGCACCATTGTGGACGAGCCTCCCATTACCGTGCGGGAAGGCGGCATTATCCGCAGCGGTGCCAATGCCGATGTGGATGCGCTGCGGGACATTATGAACGGCGGCGCCGGTACTATCGCAGCTATTGAAGCTTCCGAACGGGAGAAAACCAACATTCGCACCTTAAAAGTGGGATATAATCGGGTATTTGGCTATTATATTGAAGTTTCCAAGTCCTTTATGGATCAAGTGCCGGAACACTATATCCGCAAACAAACCCTTGCCAACTGCGAGCGGTATATCACCCAGGAATTAAAGGAACTGGAAGAACAGGTGCTCACCGCCAAAGAGCGGCTGGCCGCCCTGGAATATCAAATCTTCACCCAGCTGCGTGAGGCTTTGGCAAAGCAGGCTGCCCGTGTGCAGCTCACCGCATCCGCAGTTGCCCAAGTAGACGTACTGTGCAGCTTTGCCACCACCGCAATCAAATGGGGATACTGCCGTCCGGAAATCACCTTGGGTAACGAAATTTCCATCACCGACGGCCGGCATCCCGTGGTGGAGCAAATGCTCACCGACACCTTGTTTGTACCCAACGATACTGTGATTGGCGGTAAAGACCATCAGGTTTCTATTATTACCGGCCCGAATATGGCAGGTAAATCCACTTATATGCGACAGGTGGCGCTGATTGTACTGATGGCGCAAATGGGTTCTTTTGTGCCTGCCAAACGGGCAAGCATCGGACTGGTTGACCAGATTTTTACCAGAATTGGTGCCAGTGACGATTTGGCATCCGGACAGTCCACCTTTATGGTGGAAATGGCGGAGGTCTCCTCCATTTTGAAATACGCCACTTCTAAAAGCTTGCTGATTTTGGACGAAATTGGCAGAGGTACTTCTACTTATGACGGTATGTCCATTGCCCAGGCGGTGGTGGAATATGCCGCTAACCCCAGACAGTTGGGCGCAAAAACCTTATTTGCCACCCACTATCACGAGCTTTCCAATATTGAAAATCGCCTACCCAATGTGAAAAACTACAACATTGCCGTGAAAAAACGGGATGACAAAATGATTTTCCTGCGAAAAATCGTCCCCGGTGCTACCGATGACAGCTACGGCATCGAAGTTGCCAAGTTAGCAGGCTTGCCGGACAGTGTGGTGAAGCGGGCACGCGCCATTTTGCTGGAATTGGAGCAGGATGGCGTTGCACCGGTGAAGGTTGCAGCTGCTGAGCCTAACGAACAAATCAGTATGCTGGACTTAACTTCCCAGCAGGTTTGTCAGGCATTGGAGACTTTGAGTGTGGAAACTCTGACACCTATTGAAGCAATGAACGAACTATATAAACTGAAGAAGATGTTAAACTGATATGAAAAAGCTTTCCGTTTCCCTATCCAAAAACCAAGTCTATTTCGGCTTTATCTATATGCTGGCGCAGTTATTTGTACTGCCGTCCCTGCTGACCTGGGGAAACTGGCTTTTAGGCAGTTCTCTGTCGGCTTCCCAGCTGAATTTTATTTTCTTTGCCCTGAATTTTATTGTCATTACGGTTGTATATCGGCATTTCTTAATTGAAAACCTGAAAATTCTGCTGCAAAACCCCTGGAGGGTTCTTCGTTTTGCGGGTACAGGATTTATGCTATACTGGGTGGCTAACTTAGTGATAAGTTTTTTGATTATTTCGTTAGCACCGAACTTCCATAATGCCAACGACCAATCCATTGCCGAATTGACGCAGGACAATGCTATGCTTATGAGCATCGGTACGGTGCTTTTGGTGCCGGTGGTTGAGGAAACTCTGTACCGGGGTGTACTGTTTGGCGCACTCATTCGGAAAAACACCTTTTTGGCATATGCGCTGTCTGCAGTTTTATTCAGCTGCATTCACATTGTGGGCTATGTAACCACTTATGCCCCACTGGAACTGTTTTTAAGCTTTTTGCAATATGTGCCTGCCGGTCTTTGCCTTGCCTGGTCTTACCAAAAGGCAGACAGCATTTGGGCGCCTATTCTCATTCACATTGCCGTCAATCAAATCGGCAACCTTTATATGAGGTGATGTTATGGCAAAAATTATACAGCTATCTCCCCATATCGCCAACTTAATTGCCGCCGGTGAGGTGGTGGAACGCCCCGCCAGTGTTGTCAAGGAACTAATGGAAAATGCTGTGGATGCCGGCGCAACCCAGGTGACTGTGGAAATCCGGGACGGCGGTATGACCTTCATCCGGGTAACAGATAACGGCTGCGGTATGGCGCCTGAGGATGCTAAAACCGCCTTTTTCCGCCACGCCACGTCCAAACTGCGTACAGCAGAGGATTTGGCTGCCATTTCCACAATGGGCTTCCGCGGAGAAGCACTGGCTGCCATCGCCTCTGTCAGCCGTATTGATTTATTGACGAAAACCGCCCAAAGTGTTACCGGCATCAGTCTGCAATTAGAGGCCGGTAATATTACAGACGAATCGGAGGCAGGCTGCCCTGACGGCACTACCATTATCATTCGCGACCTGTTTTTTAACACCCCCGCCCGTATGAAATTTATGAAATCGGACACGGTGGAGGGCGGTCGGATTGCCACTGCCGTGCAGTTACAAGCGCTGGCACATCCAGAGGTTGCCTTCCGGTTTTTGCGGGACGGTAAGGAAATTCTTGCCACCCCTGGCACCGGCGGTCTGGAGGCGGCTGTGTACTGCGTTTACGGCAGAGACGGCGGCAAGCTGATTAAGCTGAGCAGCCACTGGGAAAATTACACTTTAACAGGCTATGTTTCCAAGCCCACCGACGCAAGACCCAGCCGCAATTTGCAAACCTTCTTTGTAAACGGAAGACCCGTAAAATCCCGCTTGCTTGTTGCCGCCTTTGAGGAGGCATACCGCAACCAGCTGATGGTGGGCAAATTCCCCATTTGCGTTTTGCACCTGCAGCTGCCGGCAAATGCAGTGGATGTGAATGTGCACCCTGCCAAAACAGAGGTGAAATTCTTAAACGAGAAAGCGGTATTCGACTGTATTCACTACGGTGTTTTGGGTGCATTGAACAAGACACCGGACAGACCTCAAATGCAGTTTAAAACGCCTGCGCAAACACCGGTGCAGTCACCTGCGCAGCCCGCCCCAAAGCCTGCCCCCAGGCAGGAAAACTTTTTCCGGACAATGACTGCGCAGGAATACCAAAACTTTACTGCCGCCATTTCCAACGCCCCCAAGCCAGCGCAGCAAAACGCCATCTCCACGGTAAAAAAGCTGGAAGAAACAAAGCCCGTTCTTCGCCAGAATGTCTCTCTTCCGGATTTGGCGCCGACACAAATGGTGAACATTCCGGTGAAGGCGCCCCAGGCAGAACCGGAGCCTGTGCAGAAGGAAATCCAGCTGCCTGCTGTGCAGCCCTGGCGATTTGTGGGAGAGCTTTACAATACGTACATTTTGGTGGAGCAGGGTGAAGAAGCCTATTTAATCGACAAGCACGCTGCCCACGAACGGATTCTTTTTGAAAAGCTCAAAGCCAATCAGGAGAAAATCAGTTCTCAAGCGCTGCTCACCCCCCTGCCCTGTCAGATAAACCCGGAGCTTGCCTCTTTGTTACTTTCCAACAAACCGATGCTGGAGCAATTGGGTTTTGAGATTGATGAATTTGGTACTGGCACGGTTTTGCTGCGGCAAATTCCTATGGATTTGTCCCCTGAAGATGCTGCCGATGCTCTGGAAGAATTGGGAGCTGACCTGCAAAACGGCCGCAGGGAAAAGGAAAACACCGTGCGGGATGAAATGCTCCACACCGTCGCCTGCAAGGCTGCCATAAAAGCCGGCTGGCACACCGATGAAACGGAGCTGATTGCCCTTGCAAAGCAGGTTATGGCGCGGGAGGATTTGAAATACTGTCCTCACGGCAGACCGATTTGCATCACTTTAAGCAAAAGTCAGTTAGAAAAGCAATTCAAAAGGAGTTAAACCTTTGGATAAGATATTATGCGTTGCAGGACCCACTGCCTCCGGAAAGACCGCTTTGGGCGTTGCTCTTGCCAAGGCGTATAACGGCGAGGTTATTTCCTGCGATTCTATGCAGATTTATCGGGGTATGGATATTGGCACTGCCAAGCCTACCCCGGAGGAAATGGAAAACATTCCACATCATATGCTGGATGTTGCAGACCCCCGGGAAGATTTTTCCGTCAGCCGCTACTGCGAATTAGCAGAACCAATTTTGCAGGACATCTTAGCCCGCGGAAAAACTGCCATTATTGTAGGCGGTACAGGACTGTATATGGATGCGCTGATCAAGGGCAATGATTTTGCACCCTGCCCCTCCACCGGAATGCGGGAAAAGTTAGAAGCGCAGGCAGGTGCAGACGGTATGGAGGCTATGCTTTCCTTACTGCAAACCATTGATCCGGACGCAGCAAGCAAACTGCACTTAAAAGACCGGAAACGGATTTTGCGGGCATTGGAGGTTTTCTACGAGACCGGGGAAACCATCACCGCCCACAACCGCAAAACCCAGGAAATTCCGCCCAAATATCAGCCGGTATGGTTTGCCTTGGAAGATGAAAACCGGGCAGATTTATACACAAGAATTGATAGCCGTGTAGAAGTAATGCTGGAGCAGGGCTTGCTGGAGGAAATCAAAGATCTTTTGGCAAGGGGTATTCCGGAAAAATGCACCGCCATGCAGGCAATTGGCTATAAGGAATTTGTTGCCGCGCTGAACGGAGACTGCACCATAGAGGAAGCAACTGCGCAGGTGCAGCAAGCATCCCGCCATTATGCCAAGCGGCAGCTGACCTGGTTCCGGCGGAATAAAAGCATTCACTGGCTCACCCGTGAGGTCGGAGAAGGCACTGGCGAAATTCTCCAAAAGTGCCGACGGGTTTTGACGGATTTCGACAACTGAATAATGGTAAGATTTATGTATCCCAACAAAAATCTAAAAGAAAGAAGGAATACATATGTCTGAACCTATGAATTTACAGGATGCCATTTTAAAAGAGGTGTGTCAGGAGAAAGTGCCTGTAACCTTGTTTCTGATGAATGGTTTCCAGCTCCGGGGTGTCATCACAGGCTTTGACAGTTTTGTGGTTGTGTTGGTGACCGATGGTAAGCAGCAGATGATTTACAAGCACGCCATCTCCACCTTAGCCCCCATTCGCACGCTGAAATCAGCATTATAACGGAAAGCGACGGAGCAAACTGCTTCGTCGCTTTTTATTTATCGGTTTTTATTTGGGAGGATATTATGTCGATTGCAGAAAATGTAAAGAGAATTAAAGAAGAGATGGCAGAGGCCGCCCGCAAATGCGGCAGAAACCCCGCAGAAATTCTTCTGTGCGCTGCTACCAAAATGAACGACAGCGAAAATGTCCGTCAGGCAATTGCTGCCGGCGTGGACTGTTGCGGAGAAAACAGAGTGCAGGAACTGACCCAAAAGTTAGGGGAAAACGCCTACGAAGGCGCGCCTGTGCATTTTATCGGCCATTTGCAGACCAATAAGGTAAAGCAAGTGGTGGGCAAAGTGGATTTGATTCAAAGTGTGGATAGCTTCCGCCTCTTGGAAGCCATTGACAAGGAAGCCGGCAAGCAAAACCTTGTGCAGGATATTTTGCTGGAAGTGAATATCGGCTATCAGGACAGCAAGTCCGGATTTTTGATGGAAGATATGGATACGGTTTGTGAAAAAATTTCCGCATTTTCCAATATTCGGGTGGTCGGTTTAATGGCAATCCCCCCAATTTCCACATTTTCAGGAGAAAATACAAAATTTTTTCGCCAAATGTACAACCTTTCTGTTGACATAACGGCAAAAAAATACGATAATATATGCGTAGATATATTGTCTATGGGTATGTCCGATGATTTTGCCGATGCCATTGCCTGCGGCAGCACGATGGTGCGGGTTGGCACAGCGATTTTCGGACAGCGCAATTATGGACAATGACATATAGATTTTAGGAGGATATAGACAAATGAGTTTTTGGGACAATGTGAAGAAATTTGCCCAACCCTATGCTGATGATGAGTATGATGATTACGACGAGGAATTAGAGGAAATGGAAGAAGACGCACAGGCTGCACCCCGTGCCCGCCGTTCTTCCCCCTTCGCCAGCAGTAATTCCGAGCCCGCTTTTGCTTCTTCTGGCAGCAGCGCCTCTGCCTTTTCCGGTCAGGTTCTCAATATGAGCTCCGGCAAGCAGGAGGTTGTTCTGTTCCACGCAAAGACTTTTGATGATGCCGCAAAGGCAGCTGACGAGCTTCGCAGAAAGAAAGCCGTCATTTTGAATATGGAAAATGTAGACAAGGCTCTGACCCGCCGCGTGGTGGACTTCCTCTCCGGCAGTGTGTATGCACTGGACGGCAGTGTGAAGAAAATCGCACAGGCTACTTACCTGTTCTGCCCCCACAATATGGATGTGGTGGGTGACCTGGAAAACGTTCAGGAGATTGAGAGCTATCTGTAATTAAAGAAAGAGGACATACTATGTTTACACCGCAACAAATCGACCAGATTTCCTTTAGCCGTGTTGCGTTTGGCGGCTACGATATGCAGGGTGTTGACGAGTTTTTGGAGCCTTTGACCGAAGATTATGTCACACTTTACAAAGAAAACGCACTGCTGAAAAGCAAAATGAAGGTTTTGGTGAGCAAGCTGGAGGAGTATCGTAAGAACGAAGCCAGTATGAAGGATGCCATTGTAAACGCGCAGAAGACCTGTGATATGATGGTGAAAGAAGCTGAAGCCAAATGTACCCAGATGCTGCTGGACGCCAATGCCGCAGCAATGGAAAATGCAAAGAACGCCGATGCGTTGATTGCTGCAGAAAGCGACCGTGTGGAAGAAGCGCGCAAGACCGCTGCTGCAAAAATCACCGAGTTGCAGGAGCAGATCAATGCCTGCGTGCAGGCTTTGGAACGCATTAAGGAAGCCAACCGTCCCCTGCCCTCCGAGCATACCGCTTATGATTTTGACCGCGCCGAGGGTAAGCAGGATTCTGTGGCAGATGAAATTTCCGCAAATTTGGAAGCGCTGGTGGGCACTACAGAGGACACCAAGCCTAAGGCAGAGCCTCAGCATCCCACCCAGGAGACAACCACCAGTAAGTTTGCCAATCTGCAATTTGGCAGAAATTACGACCCCACACACCACTAAGAAAATATTCAATGCTATGACAAGGACAAGTCAGCTTGTTACCTTCTTTTAGAGAGTTGCCGGTTGGTGCAAGGCAATAAAGGAGCAGGTTTGGTATCCCCTTGGAGCAGCGCACCGAAGAAATGTAGGCTGCGCCGGTTTCGCCCGATATCGCGAACACAAGTGCCGGGAAACCGGAACGAGAGTGGTACCGCAGAGGTTATATACGCCTTTGTCTCTTGAAAAGGGACAAAGGCGTGTATTTTTTCGATTATATTTGGAGGTTACAACCAATGGATTATAAAAATACCATTATCACCCCGAAAACCGACTTTCCTATGAAAGCCGGTCTGCCTGCCCGTGAGCCGGCTATGCTGGCGCGCTGGAACGAGCAGGATTTGTACAAGCTGATGTTGGAAAAGAATGCAGGAAAGACGCCTTTTATTCTGCACGATGGCCCTCCCTTCAGTAACGGCTACATTCATATGGGTCACGCATTAAACAAGACCCTAAAGGACTTTATCGTCCGCAGCCACGCAATGATGGGCTATTACACCCCCTATGTCCCCGGCTGGGACAACCACGGTCTGCCCATTGAGCGCGCCATTGAAACATCCAAGAAGAAGCTGAACCGGGATATGACCATCCCCGAGTTCCGCAAGGCTTGCGAGGAATTTGCCCAGGACTTTATTGACAAGCAAAGAGAGGGCTTCCGCCGTTTGGGCGTTGTGGGCGACTGGGAAAATCCCTACCGCACTATGGACAAGCATTTCGAAGCACAGGAAGTGAAAGTCTTTGGCCGGATGTTCGACAAGGGCTACATTTACAAGGGCTTGAAGCCTGTTACCTGGTGTCCCGCCTGCGCCACCGCTGTTGCCGAAGCAGACATCGAGTACAAGGATGATCCCTGTACCTCTGTGTATGTGAAGTTCCAGGTAAAGGACGATTTGGGCAAGCTCTCCGGCTTTGACCTGAGCAAAACCTATTTCGTGATTTGGACCACCACCATTTGGACCCTGCCCGGCAATATGGCAATCTGCCTGCACCCCAGAGATTCTTATGTGCTGGTTAAGGCCGAAAACGGCGAGACCTATATTATGGCTGAGGCCCTGATGGAAAAGACTATGCAGCAGGGCGGCTTCGAAAACTACGAAGTGCTTGCCACCTACCCCGGCGGTTTCTTCGAGAATATGCTGGCACAGCATCCCTTCTTAGACAAGACCTCCCGCTTGGTTTGGGCTGAGTATGTCACCATGGACTCCGGTACCGGCTGTGTTCACACCGCTCCCGGGTTTGGTGCAGATGACTATCAGACCTGTATGCGTTACGGTATGGACCTGATCGTGCCTGTGGATGACTACGGCCGCCACACCGACTATGCAGGCAAGTATGAGGGTATGAAGACGGAAGAGTCCAACCCCGTCATTTTGGAAGATATGAAGCAAAGCGGCGCGCTGTTTGCTGCCGAGGAAATTGTCCACTCCTATCCCCACCACGACCGCTGCAAAAAGCCGGTTATCTTCCGTGCTACTCCCCAGTGGTTCTGCTCTGTGGAGTCTTTCAAGGAGCAGGCTATCACAGCCATTGAAAATGTGCAGTGGTTCCCCGCTTGGGGCGGTGACCGTATGGTCAGCATGATCAAAGAGCGTGCCGACTGGTGTATCTCCCGTCAGCGTCGCTGGGGTCTGCCCATCCCCGTGTTCTATTGTAAGGACTGCGGCAAGCCTGTTTCTACCCCCGAGTCTATTGAGAAGATTTCCGGCTTGTTTGATGCGTTCGGCTCTAACGTTTGGTTTGAGAAGGAAGCCCAGGAGCTTATCCCCGAGGGCTTCACCTGCCCCCACTGTGGCGGCGTAAGCTTTGAGAAGGAAACCGACACCTTGGACTGCTGGTTTGACTCCGGCTCTACCCACTATGCTTCCTTAATGAAGGACACCCCCGAACTGTGGCCTGCAGATGTATATCTGGAAGGCGCTGACCAGTACCGTGGTTGGTTCCAGTCCTCCCTGCTGACTTCCGTGGGTGCCTTGGACAAGGGCGCTCCCTTCAAGCAGGTGCTGACCCACGGCTGGACTGTTGACGGTCAGGGTCGTGCTATGCACAAGAGCTTGGGCAACGGTGTTGATCCCGCTGAGCTGATTAAGGACTTTGGCGCAGATATCGTCCGTCTGTGGGCAGCCTCTTCTGACTACCACGCAGATGTCCGCTGCTCCAAGGAAATCTTCAAGCAGATTGCACAGAACTACCTGAAGTTCCGCAACACCGCCCGTTACTGCTTGGGCAACCTGAATGACTTTGACGCCAACAACTTGGTTGCCGCCGAGGATATGGAAGAACTGGACAAGTGGGCACTGACCAAGCTGGGCAGCTTGATTGCCGCTTGCCGTAAGTCTTACAACAATTACGAGTTCCATATGGTCTCCCATGCCATCAACGATTTCTGCGTCGTGGAACTGTCCTCCTTCTATTTGGATATCATCAAGGATCGTCTGTACTGTGAGGAAAAAGACGGCCTGCGCCGCCGCTCCGCACAGACTGCGATTTTCCTGATCGTGGATGCACTGGCAAAGCTGTTTGCTCCCATTTTGGCATTTACCTGTGACGAAATTTGGCTCTCTATGCCCCACCGCGAGGGTGATGATGCCAGAAACATCCTCTTAAACCAGATGCCTGAAAACTACGACGCTTATGTGCTGGACGATGCCGCTATGGAAAAGTGGGCTACCGTTATGAAGCTGCGTCAGGATGTCAACGGCGTTCTGGAGCTGGCCCGTGCTGACAAGCGCATCGGTAAGGCTCTGGAAGCACATGTCAGCCTGCAGACTGAGGATGCTAACTTGATTGCACTGTGCAAGGATATGAACTTAGCTGAGATTTGCATTGTTTCCTCCTGCAGTTGGGAAACCGTTGCCGAGGGTGCAACCACCGGCACAGGTGAAAACCTGCCCCAGCTGACTGTGGGCGTTACTGAGGCTCGCGGTGAGAAGTGTCCCCGCTGCTGGATGCACTCCGAAAGCGCCAACGCAGAGGGCCTGTGCCCCCGCTGCGCAGAGGTTATCAAAACCATCGAAGTTGAAATCTAATATTACAGAAATCGCTCAACCGTTTTGGTTGAGCGACTTTTCTTAGTGTGGTAATGCAACAATCAAATTTCTTTATGATTGCTTTGCCTTATTTTTTCTTTATTGGTAGCGGTAATCACAAATTGCATAACAACAGTTGCTACTGCCATCACACCGCAGAAAATATACAGCGATAAATTGTAATTTCCAAGCTTGTCATAGCACAGGTTTGTCAAAGGGCCGCTCACCGCATAGCCGGCGGTATTGACGGATACGATAATACCAAGGACCTTATTATAGGACATTTCTCCGAAAAGATCTCCGGCAAAAATCGGAAGCATAATGGTTTCCAAAGGAAGGGCGATGGCACAGGCCGGCGCATAAAATAGCGCCAAAGCCTTGCCCAACGTAGAATTCGTCACAAGCGAAAGGGCCACCATAGCGGCAATTGCTGCTGCAAAGCAAATCGTTACCGTGGTCCGCAAACCCCGCTTATCATAGAAAAAGCCAACACCGAATTTGCAAACGGTAAGTGCTAAGGAACAGACACTCAGCACTGTGGCCGCAAAGCTCTCATCCAGGCCCGTATCGGTCAGCAGCGGCGTTGCAATTCCGTATACGCCCTGCAAAATCATACCGGTTACAAAGATGCAGAACATTGCGGCATAAAAATAAGGTTTTTTGATAAGTTCCCCAAACTTCGGCCCAAGCCAAGAATTTGACGCAGGTTTCTTCTTGCGTGCTACTACTTTTTCTTCTGGCCCCTCTTTCGGGGTATTTCTGAACAGGGCAACCACGATAATGCCGACAACCAAAAGAATCAGCACCGTCAGGCGGTAGGCATTCCGGTAGCCGAATTTTGTGGTGCTGTCGTGAATAATCGGCGTCATAACCTGAATTGCCAGGGTTGCACCCAGACCGTTGGATGCTAAGATAGCACCCATAATGGTGCCCTTATTTTCCTGAAACCATTTTCCGATGACTGCGCCAACGATTGTAGTAGTCGTCCAGGAAAGGCCAATGCCCAAAAACACACCGCCCAAATAAAAGACATATACATTGGTTCCTACGGAGTACAAAAGGCAGGAGATAATCAGGCTGACAAAGCCGGCACCGATTAATTTTCTTGCACCGAATTTGGCAATTAAAAAGCCAAAAAACAGATTGACGATGGCTGTGGTTATGTAGCGGCAGCTATCGTTGATGGAGTATGCACCTCTGGAGATTCCCAAAGCTTCCGTAACCGGCGAAATATACAGGCTTTTTGCGGAGCTGCAAAAGCCAAGCACCGTAAACACCATCAAAAGCGAAACGGCGGCAACAATCCATTTGTACTCTAATTTCTTTTTAATTTGTATTTCTTCCACTTCCCCCACACCTTCCTTAAAGGGTAATTTTCTCAAATCCATTGTTGATTATAACTCTGTGCCGTGATATAATCCAATATAAATATATAGAACCTTTGTATTTATAATTATAAATATTGGAGGCAGTTATGGATTTAGCAGAAAAATATATCTATGAGGTTTATAAGGAAAAAAGTTTCTCAAAGGCCGCAAAAAACCTGTTTATCAGCCAATCTGCACTCAGTACAACAGTAAAAAAAGCGGAGCAAAAATTAGGTTTTCAAATTTTTGACCGCTCCAAGACGCCCACTATTCTTACTCGAGAAGGCAGAATTTATATCGAGTATTTGGAAGAAGCAATCGAAAACGAAAATCATATGTATAACAGAATTAAGTCTATCTCCAATCCGGTTAGTGGAAAACTTTCTGTGGGTAATGCGTACTTTATTTCCCGCTACCTGCTGCCAAGGGCATGCAAAGCATTTGGGGAAGCTTTTCCCGATGTGGAACTAAAACTTTCCATGGGTGAGTCACGGTCTTATTTCACCCATTTCGAAAGATTGGATTCCGGTACACTGGACCTTATCATCGGCTTTGATTTCGACGAAAAAAGGTATACGGGTATTCCGCTTTTAACCGAGCGATATGTGATTTGCGTAAAAAATGATTATCCGGGCATCGAGAAGCTGAAAAAATATGCTTTGACTTATGACGAAATTTTATCCGGAAAAGCTTTTGAGCATAAACGCATTTCCGATTACAGCCTTTTCTCCCATATTGAATTTCTGAAAATTCACTCTGTGAGCATTTTGTGGCGGGATATGGCAAAATTTTTGATGCACTGTCCGATTTCCCCCTGCCAGATTTATGACTGCCGTAATATCGATGTGGCCTATGACATGATGCTCACCGGCATGGGTGCGGCCATCGTGACAGACAGCGTAATTTCCTATCATCCCCCAGCAGATGATGTGCTGTATTTCCTTGTAAAAACACCTACGCCAACCCGTCAGTCTTATATTATCCATAAAAAAGACATTCCCCTTTCACAAAGTGCTGAAGCCTTTATTGAAATTCTGCAAAAAGCCTGCAAAACATTGTAAAAAAATCGACCAGTCCGGTTGGACTGGTCGATTTTCTATTAAACCTTTTCAATTGCTTGTGCGATATCCGCGATCAGATCCTCCGCATTTTCCAGGCCGCAGGACAGGCGGATGAGATCCGCACCAACACCGGCGGCGTCCAGCTGCTCATCGGTCATCTGCCGGTGGGTTGCGCTGGCAGGATGCAGGCAGCAGGTACGGGAGTCTGCTACGTGGGTTTCGATAGAGCCCAGCTTCAGGTGCTTCATAAAGGTCTCCGCGGACTTTCTGCCGCCGACAAGGCCAAAGGAAATGACACCGCAAGAGCCGTTCGGCATATACTTCTGCGCCAAATCGTAATACTTGTCACCCTTCAGGCCGCAGTACTTTACCCAAGCGTCCTTTTCATTGCTCTGCAAGAACTCTGCAATAGCCTGTGCATTGGCGCAGTGCTGCTTCATACGGAAGGGCAGGCTTTCCAAGCCCAAGTTGAGGTAGAATGCGCTCTGGGGAGACTGGATAGAACCCAAATCACGCATCAGCTGGGTGGTGCACTTGGTGATAAATGCGCCCTCCAAGCCAAAGCGCTCGGTGTAGGTGACGCCGTGGTAGCTATCGTCCGGAGTGCACAGACCGGCAAATTTTTCCGGATATGCAGTCCAATCAAACTTACCGCTATCGACGATACAGCCGCCTACGGCAACGCCGTGACCGTCCATATACTTGGTGGTGGAATGGGTGACAATGTCTGCACCCCATTCAATGGGACGGCAGTTGACAGGCGTGGGGAAGGTATTATCAATAATGAGCGGTACACCGTTGGCGTGGGCAACCTTGGCAAACTTTTCAATGTCCAGCACATTTAAAGCGGGGTTGGCAATAGTCTCGCCAAAAACCACCTTGGTGTTGGGCTTAAAAGCTGCCTGCAACTCTTCCTCGGTGCAGTCCGGGTCTACAAAGGTTGCCTCGATACCCATCCGCTTCATAGTCACGGAAATGAGATTGAATGTGCCGCCGTAGATGGCTGCAGAGGACACAATATGGTCGCCGCAGGAGCAGATATTAAACAGAGAATAGAAGTTTGCCGCCTGACCGGAGCCGGTGAGCATGGCAGCGGTGCCGCCTTCCAGCGCTGCAATCTTTGCCGCCACCATATCGCAGGTGGGGTTTTGCAGCCGGGAGTAGAAATAACCGGAGGCCTCCAAGTCAAAAAGCTTGCCCATATCCTCAGAGGTAGCATATTTAAAAGTGGTGCTTTGAATAATAGGGATTTGCCGAGGCTCGCCACTGGCAGGGCTATAGCCGGCCTGAATGCATAGCGTTTCGGTGTGTAACTTATTTTCCATTTTGTTCACCTCATAAGTTAAAAATCAATCTAACCTCATTTTGAAAAGATTATCTTCCGCTATTATACATCACAACCTGCCATTACGCAAGAAAAATTGCGGGAAACCACAGAAGTCATAGTAAATATCTCCCGGCCAGATGCCTGACCGGGAGATTGTTATGGGTTAGATAGACTTGGCGTTAGCCAACAGGTAAGCTTCTGCCTCGGGGTTCCATAGGCCATTGTTTGCCTTGCAGATACGGTCCAGCTCAGCGAACATAGGATCGGTCTTGCCGGCTTCCTCAAAATCTGCAATTGCAGTCAGAGGCAGGTCGATGTGGTTGTAGATCAGCTTCTTGCCGCCGGGGATGGAGGGCAGGTTCAAAACAGTGTCCACAACAGCGTTCAGACCGCCAATGTGGGTAACCAGGGCAGAGGGATTGAGCTTGCCCTCGTTCATCATCTTGATAGCTTCATACATATCATCGGTGTTGCCGCCGGAAGTGCCCACAACGTGGGTGTACAGATAGTGAACATTGTACCAGTTGAAGGGTGCCTTGAACTGAGAATCGGTAGGACCGGCAAAGAAGTTCAAGCAGCCATCAAAGCCCAGAATGTCACCGGCCTGCTCAATGAGGGGCTTGACAGGTGCAAAGCAGATAACATCATCATAGCCGGTGCCGCCGGTGAGCTCACGCAGGTACTCAGTTGCGCCTTCCATCTTGGTGTTGACGTAGATCAGCTTCACGCCGTTCTTGGCAGCCTCTTCCACAGTGTAGATGGAAGCAGCGCGCTCCAGACGGGCATCGTCAATGTCGGTGACAACCAGCAGGCTGGGACGACGGTCGCAGTGGATTGCGTAGTCGATTGCACCCAGACCCATGGGGCCAACGGATGCCAGCATAGCCATCTTGCCGCCTTCCTTAATGCCCATCTCGTGGACATAGGATCCGGCCTTGGTGTGGTACATTGCGTGGAAAGTGCCGATAACACAGCTCAGAGGCTCAGCCAGAGAACCGTAGTAGTAAGTATCGGAGTTGTAGGGCAGCAGGGAGTCAGTCAGCAGGATCTCGATGGGGATGTTGGAGTACTGGGAAGAGCCGCCGCAGTACTTGTAGGAGTAGCCGGGAGCCAGCTGAGAGCCCTTGTAGAAGTGGGCGGGCTGGATGGAGAACTTGTCGCCGACCTTGTACTTATGCTTCCAGTTTTCGCCTACGGCAACGATGTCACCGCAGAACTCGTGACCTACGATAGTGGGATTCTCTGCAACATTGTCAGGAACACGCTTGTGATCTCCGCCTTCTACCGCTGCCTTGTAGGAACTCATGCAGATGGAGTCAGAAATAATTTTAATTTGAACGTCATCCGGACCAACCTCTGGCAGTTCAATCTCATCCAAACGCAGGTCCATTTTGCCATGGAT
>JAZRHG010000048.1:0-24509 GCA_045644625.1 Faecousia sp. | reverse complement strand
TTCAGCATCACAATGTGTTTGCAGCCGTGCTGCTTGAGAAAATCAATGGCTGCCACAGCGCTGCCGCCGGTTGCCAGCATAGGGTCAACCACGAACACACGGCGGTTGCCGATATCTTCCGGCAGCTTGCAGTAGTATTCTACGGGCTTGTGGGTCTCGGGGTCGCGGTAAAGACCGATGTGACCGATTTTTGCAGAAGGGATCAGGTCCACCATAGCGTCCACCATACCCAGGCCTGCGCGCAAAATGGGGATGATTGCCAGCTTCTTGCCAGCCAAACGGCGGCATTTTGCCATGGCCACGGGGGTTTGCACATCCACTTCCACAGTGGGCAGGTCGCGGGTTGCTTCGTAGCACATAAGGCCCGAAATTTCGCTGATGAGTTCGCGGAATTCCTTAACAGTGGTGTTTTTGCTGCGCAGAATTGCCAGCTTATGCTGAATCAAAGGATGGTCCAGTACGTGTACTGTGCTCATAATCTCTGTCTCCTTTATTTTTGTTCCCGCTCCAGGCGTTCCCGCTCGGCTTGGGAAAGTCTTAAGTAGTTAGGGGTCAGTTCACCGGCGTTGCCGGGGTCGCCTGCCAAAATGGCCAGCTCTGCTGATAGTGCCACACCGCAGGCTCTTTGGTGCGTTTTATGCTCCGGAGGTAGCACCAAATTAGGCACTTGTTCCTGTAGGCTATTATAGCACAAATTGCTGCCATCGCCAACCAAAAATATGGGCTTTGACAAAATTTTCAATTCCTCTGCCAAATCTGCGAGGGAAATGGCGCGATCTTCTGCTATGCGGGTGAGCTTTCCGCCCTCTGCTAAAAACAGGGCGTTGTAAACCTGATTTCTTCTTGCGTCCATCACGGGAGAAACATATCCGTCATATACACCCAAACCCAATGCCATAGCTTCCAGGGTGGAAACACCATAGCAAGGAAGCTGTCCGCCCCAGGCAAAGCCCTTGGCTGCGGCAACACCGATGCGCACACCGGTGAAGCTGCCGGGACCCGCGGCAACTGCCACCGCATCGATTTGATTAGGGGAGATACCGCAGCTTTTCAGTAAATCCTCCGCCATCGTCATCACCGTCTGGGAGTGGGTAAGACCGGTGTTCTGATAGCTTTCGCCCAGCAAGACGCCGTTATCCGTTAGCGCCACAGAACCGGCTTTGGCTGAGGTCTCAAAGGCTAATATCCGCATCCAAATTTCCTCCCCAAATGGTGATTTTCCGTGTATTTTCCTCTAATTTTTCAATCCGGACAGTGACGGGGTTTTCCAGTGCGTCTGCCACATTTTCGCTCCACTCCACCGCGCAGATACCACCCCGCAGCAGATAATCCTCCCAGCCGATATCCCACAGCTCATCGCTTGCGGAAAGACGGTACATATCAAAATGAAACAGAGGAAGTCTGCCAGAGAGATATTCATTGACGATGGTGTAAGTGGGGCTGGTGACCCGCTCACTTGCGCCAAGTCCCCGGGCTAAACCTCTTGTGAAAGCGGTCTTTCCCGCACCAAGGTCACCGGTAAAGGCAAGCACCGTATTGGGTTTTAATATGTTTCCCAGACGGAAACCGATTGCTTCTGTTTCCTCCGGACTTTTGGTAATAAATTCCATAAAAGATCCTTACTCAGCGTTTTTGAGTTTTTCTGCCTGGTCGGCGGTGGCAAGGGCATCGATAATCTCGTCAATGCCGCCATCCATAATGGCGTCGATTTTGTAAAGGGTCAGGCCAATGCGGTGGTCTGTGACACGACCCTGGGGGAAATTGTAGGTGCGGATGCGCTCGTTGCGCATACCGGTGCCCACCTGGCTGCGACGCATACCGGTGACCTCACTGTCTAACTTTTCTTGCTCAATTTCATAGAGCTTGGAGGCCAGCATTCGCATACATTTTTCCCGGTTTTGCAGCTGGCTGCGTTCTTCCTGACAGGCAACCACGATGCCCGAGGGCTTGTGAATTAAGCGCACTGCAGAGCTTGTCTTATTCACGTGCTGACCGCCGGCACCGGAGGCGCGAAATACCTGCATTTCAATGTCGGCGGGATTGATTTGTACGTCTACTTCTTCCATTTCCGGAAGCACTGCCACCGTAGCAGTGGAAGTGTGGACACGGCCACCGGATTCCGTCTCCGGAACACGCTGCACCCGATGCACACCGGATTCGTATTTCAGCCTTGAGTAAGCACCCCGTCCGGAAATCACAAAATCCGCTTCCTTCACACCGCCCAGCTCCGTGTCAGAGTAGTTCATCAGTTCTACCTGCCAGCCCTTTTGGGCGGCATACATACTGTACATCCGGAACAGGGAATGGGCAAACAGGGCGCTTTCCTCGCCGCCTACACCGCCGCGAATTTCCACAATCACGTTTTTATCGTCGTTGGGGTCTTTCGGCAGCAGTAAAATCTGCAGCTGCGCATATAACGCCTCGGTGGCGACTTTGGCAGCTTGATAGGTCTCCTGGCAAAGCTCCTTCATCTCCGGGTCCGACATCAATTCCTGTGCGTCTGCCATCTCCTGCTGGGCATTTTTATACGCTAAAAAAGCCTCCACAATGGGCTCTAAATCATTGCGTTCCCGCAAGGTGGCGGCGGCTTTTTTGGGGTCGGCATAAAAATCCGGCTGCTCACTGCGGGCGCATATTTCTTCATAGCGGTTTACCACCGCCTCCAGCTTATCCAGCATTCCGTCGCCTCCTTTACATAATTATAAATATTATAGCATTTTTTTCTATAAAAGTAAACAGGGGAACCGTTTATGAAAAAGAATAAATATTTTCAAACTTAATACTTTTTTAATATTTACCCACTTATTTTCTTCATATTTATTCTTTAGAATGTTATGTGAAGACGAATGTCACATTTTTCATTTTTCCTCTCCTTTTTTCTCTCTCTAAAGCAAAAGCCGCAGTGTAAGCTGCGGCTTTTGTGATTCATTTGGGAATAAAATGCCAGTTCTGGGGCAAGTTACCCCAAAGAGGTGGTATTTTGATTTTATCTTACTTGCGCACCATTATTCTGTACTTGGTGCTGATTGTGGTCATCCGCTTAATGGGCAAGCGGCAAATCGGACAAATGGAGCCGGCAGAATTTGTGGTGACGATGCTGGTGGCAAACCTGGCAGCCATTCCGATGCAGGACGGAGCGATACCCCTGTTTTCCGGGTTTATTCCTATTGTGACGGTGTTGGGTGTGGAGCTGATTTTGTCCCATTTATCCCTCAAAAGCATCCGGATTCGGAAACTTTTGTGCGGAAAACCGGTGATACTCATTGAAAACGGCAATATTATGCAGGAAAACCTGCGAAAAACCCGTGTGACAATGGACGAGCTGACAGGACATTTGCGGGAGGCAGGGGTGCTGGATATTACCGCCGTGCAGTATGCCATTATGGAAACCGACGGTATTTTGTCAGTATTTCCCTATCCGGAACAGCGCCCTGCCACCACCAAGGAAGCAGGGGTGAGGACGGACAGGCAGTTTATGCCTTTGACCATTATTTCCGACGGTGTGTTAATGCGGGAAAATCTGAAAAAAGCAGGCAAGGATTCCAAGTGGCTGGATAAGACACTGAAAAAGCAAAAAACTTCCATAAAAAGCACTTGGTACTTGAGCGTGGATGGGCAGGACAAAGTCGTATTTTATCCACGGGAGGAAAAACGATGAACCGATTTGTTTTAGGTGTTGTGATTTTGGCAGTCTTTTTGGCGCTGGGGCTTGGGGTCGCCTGGGAGATGGACGGGATGCATTTGGATGTTTCGGACAATTTATCCCTTGCCGCCCGTCAGGTGATTTCCGGTCAGTGGGAAACGGGGGTTTCCCTTGCCAAAAAGGCGAAAGCGGATTGGGAAAAGAACTGGCAAAAAACCGCCTGCGTTGCCGACCACGCACCAATGGATGAAATTGACGGCTTGTTCGCCCAGCTGCAGGCGTTTGAAAATCCGGAGGAGGCGGTGCATTATGCATCCGTCTGCGCTCAGCTTTCCACGTTGGTGGAGGCGATGGCAGAGGCACACCAATTCAGTTGGTGGAATTTGCTGTAATCAGCCGGTGCCGTAGGCAAGGTCCAAAATGCCCTCTGCCAAAAGCCTTCCTGCCAGCAACGCCTCCTGCCGGGTGTTGCCGGCAGAGCCAATCTCCACAATCAAAGCGCCGCCGGACAAGTCCTGATTAAACCGCTGCTTGCGAAAACTGATGGGACGGCAAATCCCCGGAGTGTTTTTTTCCAGCTGGGCGTGCAGCTTCACCGCCAGCGCCATATTTTCCGGCCAGGAGGGGTGCTTCAGGTTCACATCCGTGCCCACCACCATCATCAGCTGTGCGGTAGTCTCCGACCCGGATTTTGCGGTCAGGTGTACCTGCTTGCCGTTTTTATTTTCCACAGAATCCCGATGGATATCCAAAACCATCTGGATGGAAGGGTATTTTTCCAGGTAGTCCTGAATGCTTTTTCGTGCGTTTGCGTAGGCCTTGGAATAGGAGGGGTCATCGTGACGGGTGGTGTCGTGAATAACGGAAATACCGCCTGCCTGTAAGACCTTTTTAATCTCTTCACCTATGGACACCACATTATACCGGTTGTCACGGGTCCGGTAGGCGGTGTATTCGTCATAGTTTTCGGTTTTATCATAACTTTCCGTTCCGTGGGAGTGGACAATCAGCACGGTGGGCTCCTCTTTTTTCAGCTCCCAGGAAAGAGGGGTTGCCAGCCAGCCGGTCAGGTCCGTATCATACCCGCAAATACTGTGCACCTGCACAAGCTGGGCATCCTCCGGCGCAAACACTGCCACTGCTTTTTCTTTTGCGGATACTGTGGAGGATATAGCTTCTTCTGTCAAGTCTTCTGTCGGGGCAGGGCGCAAAATGCGACCTGTCTCCAAAAACAAAAGCGCCGCAGCCGTATTGGGGTTTGCAAAGGTGGTCACCACCGCCTGCGCCACACCACCGCTGAAAATACGAACGGCAAGCGCAAAAATCACTGCACCTGCGCCAATTCGCAAACACCATTTTTCCCAGTTCATACATCGCTCCTTTTTTAGAAAAAAAGAGAAGTCCCGTTTTGACGGGGCTTCTCTCTACTTTATTCCGGTTTTTTCCACTTGGGTCTGTCCTTTAAGCTCTGCCGCAGATGTACAAAAAAATCCTGCAACAGCTTTTGACATTCCTCGGCTTTCACGCCCTGCTCCACTTGGGGCTTGTGTGTGAAGGGCATCTCAAACAAATTACAAACAGAGCCGCAAGCTCCGTTTTTTTCGTCCATTGCACCGAATACCACTCTTGGGATTCGGGCGTTTATGATAGCGCCTGCGCACATAGGGCAGGGCTCTAAGGTGACATACAGAGTGCAATTCCAAAGCCGCCAGCCACCTAAGTTTTTGCAGGCGTCGGCAATGGCGCTGATTTCAGCGTGTCCCAAGGCGGTTTTGTCGGTTTCCCGGGTGTTTTTGCCCCGTCCCACAATTTTTCCGTCCTGCACAATCACGCAGCCGATAGGCACTTCACCCAAAGCAGCAGCTTCTTTTGCAAGGTCGATTGCCGCATCCATATATACACAATCATCCATAGTATTGCCCCCTTTTGCCTTTATGATACCGAAAAAAGAGGTGCTCGTCAAGAATATTTAGGGGAAATAAGCATCTTGCAATGAATATCTATCCGTGATATAATATCCAAAATATTGCCTTGCGTTAGGAAGTCGAGAAAACGATGAAAACACTACTGCATATTTGCTGTGCCCCTTGCGCCAATCAGTGCGTGGAAGTGCTGAAAAAAGACGGCTGGGATGTCACAGGCTTTTGGTACAATCCCAATATCCACCCCTTCACCGAATACCGCTCTCGCAGGAACTGCTTGCGGGAGTATGCCGCCTCCATTGACCTGCCGCTTATCGAACAAAACGATTATGCCCTGCGCCCCTTTGTGCGGGCAGTTGCCGGGGATATTGAAAAGCGCTGCAGCAAATGCTACGAAATGCGGCTTTTCGAGACGGCACGGCAGGCAAAGGAACTGGGATTTGACAGCTTCACTTCCAGTTTATTCATCAGTCCCTATCAAAATCACGAACTGATGCGGGAAACTGCAGAAAAAGCCGCATCCCAGTACGGGGTGGAATTTTTGTATCGGGATTTCCGACCCTATTTCAAGGCAGGGCAGGAAAAAGCAAAGGAACTTGGATTTTATATGCAAAAGTACTGCGGTTGCGTGTTCTCGGAAGAAGAGCGGTACTTAAAAGCCAACAAAATTATTCGTTAGAGGTAACTTATGGGCGAATTTACATTTGCCGTGCCTTGTCTGTTTGGTCTTGAGGGACTGGCGGGGGATGAACTACGGCGTATGAATATGGAAAATGTCCGTGTAGAGGACAGACGGGTTCTGTTTACCGGTAATGAACAGGATTTGGCAAGAGCCAACATTGGGCTTCGTACCGGTGAGCGGGTGATGGTGGTGCTGGCGCAGTTTACCGCCAAAAGCTTTGAGGAACTGTTCCAGGGGGTGCTGGCAGCACCTTTGGAGGAGTTTATCCCCAAGGACGGTCAGTTCCCTGTGAAGGGGCATTGCCTGAACAGTCAGCTGATGAGTGTGTCCGACTGTCAGGCCATTATCAAAAAAGCCGCGTCCCGCCGCCTGGGCGAGAAGTACGGAATTTCCTGGCTGCCGGAAACCGGCATCAAATTCCAGCTGCATTTCACGATTTTAAATGACAATGTGACTTTGTGTTTAGACACCTCCGGACCGGGCTTGCATAAGCGGGGCTATCGGGCAGTGGGCAACGATGCGCCCCTGCACGAAACTTTGGCAGCCGGTATGGTGATACTCACAAAATATCGGGGCAGAGAATTTTTTTGGGACCCCTTCTGCGGCTCCGGCACCATCCCTATTGAGGCGGCGCTGATTGCCAAAAACCGCGCGCCCGGCTTAAACCGCGCCTTTGCGGCACAGGAATATCCCTGGCTGCCTAAGGACATTTGGGAGCAAGCCAGACAGGAGGCAAGAGACAGGGAGTTTCACGGGGATTACAAAATTATGGGCTCGGATGCAGACCCTACCTGCGTGTCCTTAAGCTTTGCCAACGCCAAAAAGGCCGGCGTCTCCGATTGCGTCACCTTCTGTGATGGCGATGCCACTAAAATGAGTCTGCCGGCACAAAGCGGCATTTTGGTTTGTAACCCGCCTTACGGCGAGCGTATGATGGAGCAACATTCCGCCCAGCGGCTTTACGGCGCGTTGGGTCGGCATTTAAAATACGCCAACGATTGGAAAAAATTTGTCATTACCTCCGAGCCGGAGTTTGAACACTACTTTGGCAAGCGGGCAGACAAAAAGCGGAAGTTCTACAACGGAAAAATCAAATGTGATTATTATATGTTTACGGACAACCAAAGAAGGACAAAGAAAAAATAAAAATGAAACATATTTTTATTATCAATCCCGTTGCCGGTTCCCGTGACCGGACAAAGGAATATAAAGAGCAAATTGAAAAAAGCTGCGACAGCCGGGCACTTTCTTATGAAATCCACATTTCCCAGTGTGCCGGTGACTGCACCCGCATTGCCAAAGAAGCAGCACAGACAGGGGAAGAAGTCCGTCTGTATGCCTGCGGCGGTGACGGCACACTCAACGAAGTGGTCAATGGCGCGGCAGGACATCCCAATGCCTCGGTGACGGTTTACTCCGGTGGCAGCGGCAATGACTTTGTGAAGCTGTTTGACGAGCCTAAGGCATTTTTTGACTTGGAGCGGCTGCTGGATGCCAAGGAAATGGAAATGGACCTGATCAGGTGCAACGGGGATTATGCCCTCAACATTTGCTCCGTGGGGCTGGATGCCCGCATCGGCACAGATGTTTCCAATTATAAGCGACTGCCTCTGCTCAGCGGCTTCAGGGCTTATGCCGTATCCACAGTGGTCAATGTGATACGGGGTATTGCGGAGCACTATCGGGTGGAAATCAACGGCGAAACCTTTGACGGAGAAAAAACCCTGATTTGCGCCTGCAACGGCAGGTTTTACGGCGGTGGCTTTCTGCCTGTGCCGGAGGCTGACCCCACCGATGGAAAATTGGATGTTCTGATGGTGGAAAAAGTGTCCCGGCTGAAGGTGGCGCAGGTCATCGGCAAGTATAAAAACGGGCAGTATCGCAAGCTGCCCAAGTACATCCGGCATTTCCGCACAGAAAGTTTAAAAATTATCTGTGACGCAGAAACCGCTGTCAATGTGGACGGAGAACTGCGCATTGCAAAAGAGGTAGCGTTTTCTATTGCGCCCACCAAGTTGCGGTTTTTCTATCCCAAGGAATTGGCGATTGCCAATTTAGAGAAAATTACAATGTGAGGTTTGCTATGCGAAAGCTGACGGCAGGACTTGTCCTATGTCTTTTAATTTCATATCTTTCGCTGGGCGTTTGTGCAGCCACCGGCGCCACAAAGCAGGAGAGCTTTGCCACAGTGACCGGTGACGGTAAGTGCCAAATCACCACCACGGTGACGCTGCATTTGGAAGAACCTGTGGAAAAGCTGCAATATCCCATTCCCAAGGATGCCACCGGCGTCACCTTAAACGGCGGACGGGTCAGCGCAAGCAGAAGTGGGGATGTGCGGCTGATCAATCTATCCCGTCTGACCAAAAATGTGGTGGGCGATGTGACGGTGAGTATCCACTATTCTTTGCGTGACGTGATTTATGCCACGGATACGGGGCTGCAACTGCAGCTGCCGTTGCTGTCCGGCTTTTCCTATCCGGTGGAGCAGATGAGCTTTTCTGTTACCTTGCCGGGAGCGGTGGATGTGTTGCCGGGCTTTGTCAGCGGCTACCATCAGGCGCGAATTGAAGAGGATTTGACTTATTCCGTGGACGGAGCAACCATTTCCGGAAGTTCCCTGAAGGCAATGAAGGACCACGAAACCCTTTATATGACTTTGGCGGTCGATGATGAAATGTTCCCCCAATCCATTGCCCAGTCCCAGGACTACCATTGGGGCACCACGGCAATGGCAATTTGTGCGTCCTTAGCAATGCTTTACTGGGTAATTGCCCTTTGGAATTTGCCGGTGCTTCCCCGCAGGTGCACCCAACCGGTGCAGGGCTATCATCCGGGACAGATGGGCGGCATTTTGGCAGGACAGGGGCTGAATTTATCCTTAACAGTGCTTGCCTGGGCGCAGTTGGGCTATGTGTATATCGGTGTGGACCGGACCGGAAATGTGCGGCTTTATAAACGCATGGAAATGGGCAACGAACGCACGGAAGCAGAAATGCGGGTGTTCCAAAAGCTCTTTGGCAAACGCAATCAGGTTGACACTTCGGATTATCGGTACGCCCAGCTATACCGCAGCTGCGCCAAGCAATCGGTGGGCAGAGGTTCTGTTTTCCGCAAGTGGAGCGGAAAGCCGGTTGTGTTCCGGTTTGTTGCGTCGGGCATTGGTCTGTTTGGCGGCGCATCTTTGGCGGTGGCAATGGCAGACGGCGCGGCACTGCAGGGTCTGCTGATTGTGCTGCTGTCTGTTGCCGGTTTCTTCAGTGGCTGGTATATCCAGGGAATTGGCGCCGGACTGATGCTGATGGATACACGAAAAATCAAAATCAGCCTGCTGGTCAGCTTAATCTGGCTTGCCTTTGGTTTGCTGGCAGGTGACCTGCAAACGGCGTTGTGGATGGTTGCTGGACTACTGCTTGCCGGATTGCTGCTTGCCTGGGGCGGACGGCGTACCCGTGAGGGGCGGCAAGTGCTGTCCCAGCTTTTGGGCTTCAAACATCATCTGCGCAGCGCGGGCAAAAAGCAGTGGGAAATGAATTTGCAGTCTGAGCCGGACTATTTCTTCCAAATGCTGCCCTGGGCGATTGCGTTGGGAAGCGCATCCGGTTTTGCCAAGTCTTTTGGAAAAGAAAAATTGGAGCAGTGCAGCTATATTTCTGCAGGCACAGAGCGTATGACTGCCTGGAAGTGGTACCGTTTGTTCCAAAACATTCTTGGGCAAATGAACCGGCGGGCAGACAATCTGCCACTGGAAAAATTCTTCTCCGCAGTACACAGTTTAACAAGAAAATAAATCATTACCTGGGTGTGAAAACACCCAGGTTTTTCTTGCTTTTTCCAGCTTGTTCGATATAATAAAAGAAAGAGGTGAGACTATGATTTTCAACAAGCACATAAACCGCTATTACCTGAAATACGCTGCGTATTTACTGTTGGGCATATTGGTGCTTTTTGCAGAGGATTATCTGCTGCTTATGGTGCCGCAGATGTACCCCCGGGTAATTAACGGCATCAATACCGGTATGGTGTCGGTAAACGGTGTGCGTGTGCCCTTTGATATGCAGTATTTGGTCAAAGAGATTTGTTTGCCTTTGGTGTTTGCGGTGATACTGACTGTGGTGGCGCAGTTTTCCTGGCGCGCGCTGATTATGAGTTCCACCATTCGGGTGGATATGGACCTGCGCAACCGGATGTTCGACAACGCCAGACGGCTGGATGCCCATTTCTACAGCAGAAATAAAGTGGGCAGCCTTATGAGCCTGTTTACTAACGATTTGGACACGGTGCAGGAATGTTTCGGCTGGGGCTTTTCTATGATGGCGGATGCGCTCATTATGGGCGTGCTTGCCATTGGCAAAATGGTCAATATGGACCCGACCCTCACCGTCTATTCTATGATTCCTATGGTGGCGCTGCTCATAAGCGCTACGATTTTGGGTAAGTATATGGCGAAAAAATGGCGCATCCGTCAGGAGGCGTTTTCCCGCCTGTCGGACTTTACCCAGGAGCGGGTTTCCGGTATGAGTGTGGTCAAAGCCTTCGTGAAGGAAACATCGGAGCTGGGAAGCTTTAAAAAACTGAACATCGAGAACGAAAAAGCCAATGTCAAGCATACCAAAGCCTCCGTGCTGATGCGGATTTTGGTGACCCTGTTTGTGCAGAGCGTGACCGCAATTATTATGGGCTATGGCGGCGTTTTGGTAAAAGAAGGGGCGTTTAATTCCGGACAGGTGGTGGAATTTATCGGTTATTTCACCAACGCGGTATTCCCGGTGATGGCAGCCAGCGAGCTGATTGATATGACCAGCCGTGGCAAAGCCTCCATGCAGCGCATTGCAGAGTTGCTGGACGCAGAACCGGAGGTTGTAGACAGTCCCGATGCGGTGGATTTCCCCGAAATGCAGGGCAATATTGCAATTAAGAATCTGACCTTTTCTTACCCCGGCAGCGAAAAGCCTGTGCTGAAGAATATCAGTCTTTCCATCCGCGCCGGTGAACGGGTAGGCATTGTGGGCAGAACCGGTTCCGGGAAAACCACCTTGGCAGACCTGCTGCTGCGGACCTACAATGTGCCCGAGGGTACCATTTTTATGGACGGGCTGGATATCGGCAAGCTGAAGCTTCGTGACCTGCGGCATCATTTTGCCTATGTGCCCCAGGACAATTTCCTGTTTTCCGACACCATTGAAAATAACATTGCCTTTGGCGTGCGGGGTGCAGAACAGGCGGCAGTGCAGCAGGCAGCGGTGTATGCGGATGTGGATGAAAATATCCGGGGTTTCTCAAGCGGCTATCAAACTACCTTAGGCGAACGGGGCGTGACCATTTCCGGCGGACAGAAGCAGCGCGTGTCCATAGCGAGAGCTTTTATGATGGACGCGCCGGTGCTGATTTTGGATGACGCAGTTTCTGCGGTGGACACCAAAACCGAGCGCACCATTTTAGACAACATGCAGAAAATCCGTCAGGGAAAAACAACCCTGATGATTGCCCACCGAATTTCCACCGTGGAGGGGATGGACCGGATTTTCTTCTTGGAGGACGGCTGCTTAATTGCCGAGGGCACCCACCAGCAGCTGCTGGAGACCTGTCCTGCTTATGCCAATTTGGTAAAACTGCAAAAATTGGAACAGGAGGGTGCAGAAAATGAATGAGTATCTTCCTATGCTGATTTTAGGCGGATTTTTGGGACTTGTGACATTGATTTGCCTTGTGGCGTACATCATTTTCAAGAAGACACAAGGCAAGGAATATGAGCGGAATATGTCCGATGCCGCCATTATCCGCAGACTTTTGGGTTATGTGAAGGGCTACTGGAGCTATTTGGCGCTGGCGCTTTTTATTATGCTGATTTCCGTGGGTCACGATGTGATTTCCCCCTTGCTGGTCGGTCACATCGAGGAAACACTGGCAGGGGATTTTGAACTGAAGTATCTACTTTCCGTGGTGGGCGTGTATGTGGGCGTGCTGCTAATGAGTATGGCTTGCACCTATGCCCAGGCACTAATTTTGCAGCATGTGGGACAGAAAATTCTATCCAGATTGCGGCAGGATGTGTACGACCAGGTGCAGCAGCTCTCCCATAACCAGCTCAGCCACATCCCTGTGGGCAAGCTGGTGACCAGAGTGGTCCACGACCCGTCGGGTATTTCCTATTTGTTCACCAATATTACGGTGACGCTGATAAAAAATATTATGGTGCTGATTGCGGTGGTTGTGGCGATGCTGATGCTCAACTACGCCCTGACGCTGATGCTTTTGAGCTTTGTGCCGTTTTTGGTGCTGCTGAGTTGGGTGTTCCGGAAATTTTCCCGCAGAGCCCACCGGGCAGTCACCGATGCCAACACCGACTTAAACGCCTTTTTGTCCGAAAATCTGTCCGGTATGAAAATCACCCAGTTTTTCAACCGGGAAGACACCAAAATGGAAGAATTTAAGGTGCGCTCTGCGGCGTTGAAAAACGCAAAGCTGAACAGAATGTTTGTGTTCGGTATTTTCAGACCCCTGGTGCGTATGCTCAACACCTGCGCGGTAATCTGCCTGTTTTACTTAAGCGGACGGGGCTACATTCAGGATACGCCCTTCTTTGGACAGGTCATCACCGGCAGTGTGGTGGTATCGTTTTATCTGTATATTTCCAAGTTTTTCCATCCCATTCAGTCCCTTGCAGAGCAATTTGATATGCTACAAAAGTCTTTTGCTTCGGCAGAAAAAGTCCTTTCGGTGCTGGATATGGTGCCGGAGGTGGTGGACGAGCCGGATGCAGTGGAGCTGACGCAGATTCGGGGCGAAATAGAATTTCAAAATGTTTGGTTTGCTTACGAGCCGGATTTGTGGGTGCTGAAGGACGTATCCTTTAAGGTATCCCCCGGCCAGACGGTTGCCTTCGTGGGCGCCACCGGCTCGGGAAAAACCACCATTTTGAGCCTGATTTGCCGCAATTACGATATCCAAAAGGGTAAAATCCTCATTGACGGCATGGATATCCGAAAAATCAAAATATCCTCTCTGCGGAAACATTTTGGACAAATGCTGCAGGATGTGTTTTTGTTCTCCGGCACAGTGGAGAGTAATATCACCTTAGGTCTGGATGTGCCCAGCGAGCAGATTTGGCAGGCAATGGAGCTTGTCAATGCCGATGGCTTTGTGAAAAAATTGCCCAAGGGCTTGAACGAAGAGGTGCGGGAGCGGGGCAACAACTTCTCCGCTGGTCAGCGGCAGCTGCTGGGCTTTGCCCGCACAGTGCTGCACAAGCCCAGTGTGATGATTATGGATGAGGCAACTGCCAACATCGACACGGAAACCGAGGTTTTAATTCAGGATTCTTTGGAGAAAATGCGAAATATCGGCACGATGCTGGTGGTGGCGCATAGACTCTCCACCATCCAGCATGCAGATAATATTATCGTGCTTTCCCACGGCGAAATTATGGAGCAGGGCAACCACCAGCAGCTTTTGCAGCAGCACGGCAGATATTATAAGCTTTACACGCTCCAGCACGAAAAACAACGGCTGTTGAAAGGAGAATGAGAATGGAACTTTCCCAAATTCTAAAGCGGTGTGACCACACACTGCTGAGCCAAACTGCCACCTGGCAGGAGATTAAGGCAATTTGCGACGACGGCATCAAGTACCAGACTGCCTCTGTCTGTATCCCTGCAAGCTTTGTGAGGCAAGCCAAGGAATATGTGGGTGAAAAGTTAGCAATTTGCACCGTTATCGGTTTTCCCAACGGCTATGCCACCACTGCCGCCAAGTGCTTTATGGCGCACGATGCGGTGTCAAACGGGGCAGACGAGGTGGATATGGTGGTCAATATCGGCTGGGTCAAGGAAGGAAAATGGGAAGCACTTACTGAGGAAATTCGCCAGATTAAAGCCCACTGCTACGGTAAAATTCTAAAGGTTATCATTGAAACCTGCCTGCTGACAGAGGAAGAAAAAATTGCAATGTGCAAAGTGGTCACCGACGCAGAGGCAGATTATATCAAAACCTCCACCGGTTTTTCCACCGCCGGCGCGACCTTCCAGGATGTGGCGCTCTTTGCAAAGTACGTGGGCAAAAACGTGAAAATCAAAGCCGCCGGTGGAATTTCTTCTTTGGAGGACGCAGAAAAGTTTATTGCTTTGGGCGCAGACCGTCTGGGCACATCCCGAATCGTAAAAATTGCAAAAGGAATGAACGGAACAGGCTATTAAGGAGGAGATGTTATGTTAACTACGCCGACACCCCACATCAGCGCAAAACCCGGAGATTTCGGCAAGACCGTGTTGATGCCCGGTGACCCCTTGCGCTCTAAATTTATCGCAGAAAACTTCTTGGAAAATCCTGTGTTGGTAAATAATGTCCGTGGCGTGCAGGGCTACACCGGCACTTACAAGGGCGTGAAGGTGTCCGTAATGGCAACCGGTATGGGTATGCCGGCTATGGGCATCTACTCCCACGAGCTGTTTAACGCCTATGGCGTGGAGAATATTATCCGCGTTGGCTCCGCAGGTGCCATTCAGGAGCATATCAAGCTGTATGACTTGGTGCTGGGTCAAGGCGCTTGCACCGACTCCAACTTTGCACATCAGTTCCATTTGCCCGGCACATTTGCGCCCATCGCTTCTTTTGAGCTGCTCACCAAGGCGGTGGAAGCGGCAAAGCAAGCGGGCGCGACTTACCACGTGGGCAACATCAACTCCTCTGATGTGTTCTATGGCGACCACGAGGGTGTTCCTGAAGGTTTGGACAGTGTGTACGCCCTGAAGAAAATGGGCGTGTTGGCGCTGGAAATGGAAGCGGCAGCTCTGTATATGAATGCTGCCCGCTACGGCAAGCGGGCGTTGTGCATCTGCACCATTTCTGACCACATCCTCACCGGTGAGGAAACCACCTCGGAAGAACGGCAAACCGCTTTTACCACTATGATGAAAGTGGCTTTGGATACAGCCGTTGCTATGGAAAAATAAAAAAGAATCCCCAAACGGGGATTCTTTTTATAATCGCACTTCTACGGGGTTTTGGATTTGTATTGTGTTTTCCGTAACGCGGCAGTCCATTGCCAAAATCTTTACGCCGGCTTTTTCGGCCGCCCGCAGCGCCTTGCCAAAGGCAGGGTCGGTAGCGTCATTGGGATGCAAATAGGAAACCTCCGACATTTGAATCACAAACAACACATACGCCCCATAGCCTTCCTGTGCCGCCTGGGTAAGGCCTTGCAAATGCTTCACGCCACGGGCAGTGGGAGCATCAGGGAAAGCGCACACGCCGTCATTTTCCAAGGTTACCCCCTTGACCTCTAAAAAACAGACCTTTCCGTCTTTTTGGAAAGAGAAATCAAACCGGGAATCCTTGTGGGTCACCTCACACCGTAAATTGGAGATTTCTCCCAACCCACCGGCAAGCAGCCACTGTTTTGCAGCAGCATTGGGGGCTTGGGAATCCATATTGATGAGCCGGTCACCCTTTTGCACAGTGATTAAATCATACTTGGTTTTCCGTGTTTCCTTGTCAAAATGCTGACAGAAAACCTTTGCGCCGGGGGTAAGAAGCTCTTTGCATCGGCCGGTATTCTTTACGTGGCAAATCTCGGTTTTGCCCCCAATCTCGATGTGGGCAATAAACCGATTGGGCCGATTAAGAAACCGCCCCTGCACCATATTTTCGTATTTCATAAGGCAACCTACTTCTTTTTTTGAAAACTACGGGACTCGATTTGCATTTTCTGCCCTTCATGGAAGAAAATCAATGTGTTGCTGCCGTCCAGCCGGCAGCAAGCAACAGCCCACCGGACTGTTGCATTTGGATGGGTTCGAGTCCCTTGTCTGAATACCATACCAAAACAAAAGTCCACCTAAATAGGTGGACTTTTGTTTTGGTGGAGACTACGGGACTCGAACCTGTGACCTCATGCGTGTGAAGCATGCGCTCTAACCAGCTGAGCTAAGCCTCCAAGGTTAGCCACTGAATTATATCATACTCACACAAAAAGTCAAGTCCTTTCCACTGTTTTTTTCAAAGCTGAAAGAATTATTTGCAACGGTATTTTTTGGATGGTTCAAATTAAAGGATTTTATCAACTGCTGCGCCATTTTCGACACATCCAGCATATTGGGGAGATCGCGGAACAGCACCTCCAAGAGCGCCACCTTATTGGGGTGCGGTACGTATGGATTGTTGCGGATATCCACCTGTTTTCAACATCTTTGCTCTTGCAAAGGATGTTGAATTATGGTATAATTTTGCATCATAATGGAATGGTTTGCCTTTTGCTTTTGATTGGAGGAAATATGAAGAATAATCCGCTTATTAATGCAAAAAATCCGTGGAAAGGCCGCAAGATGTTTTACATCGCCTATACCGGTCTCTTTCTTTTGTGCATTTGTTTCGCTTTCTCGGTTTTCCTGTTTAAAGGAAAATCCTTCGTTCGGGCTAGCGACGGTTTCTATCAGCACATTAAAGCCTTTACCTATTATGGACAATATTTGCGGCAGTTGGTACAGAGTTTATTCGTTGACCATCGGCTGTCTCTACCGGAATTTAGTTTTAGTTTGGGTCTTGGATCCGATATCATCACCACACTCCACTACTATGCCATTGGCGATCCTTTTAATCTGTTATCTGCATTCGTCCCCTCCACATATGCGGTCTACTTATACAGCGCGTTAGTTTTTGTCAGATTATATCTTAGCGGTCTGTGTTTCTCTCTGTTTTGTTATAACAAAGGTTTAAAAAATCACTACGGTATTTTGGCCGGTGCTTTGATGTATGCCTTTAACGGTTTTTCCTTATTCGCAGCAGGACGCCACCCATATTTTATAAATCCGGTTGTTTTTCTCCCGCTATTGCTTATGGGTGTGGATTTGGTGCTTGCCAAAAAGCGGCCCTACCTTTTGATTGTAATGGTTGGCATTGCCACCGCAAGCAATTTCTACTTTTTGTATATGCTTGCTTTGTTGGTCATTGTGTATGTAATCGGTGCGGTAATTGCCACATACCGCCATTCCATTAAGGAGTTATGGAAAGTCCTTTTCCGGTTGGTTTGCTACGCTGTCTTGGGCGCCGCTTTAGGCGCAGTACTTCTCCTGCCGATTTTGCCCACTGTCCTTACAGACAACCGCGTCAGCGTGGAAGCCGCGAGTATGCTTTTATATCCCCGCGCTTATTACAGCAAGTTTTTAGCCAGTCTTATTTCCTCTGACACACCGGGCTACTGGACTCGCGGCGGTTTTACAGCAGTTGGATTAATGGGTGTTTTCTTGCTGTTTATGAAGAAAAAGCAATGGGCACTAACCAAAATTTTTACTGTTCTTACCTTCATTGCCTTGCTTCTTCCGATATTTGGAAAAATATCCAACGGTTTTTCTTATGTCACAAATCGTTGGTGTTTTGGCGCTGCTTTTGTTGTCGCTTTTGTCTTGGCATCTGTATGGTCCCAATTAGTAGATCTAACCAAGAAAGAAGTTCTGGTGTTAGGTTCCTGCTTTACGCTCTATGCCATAATTTCTTTCTGTGCAGAAAGATCACGCTTAATCTCCTTTTTCTCAGCACTTGCCGTAGGCTTTGCAGCTCTGGCCCTGATTATACTCCTTGCCGATACCCCCTCTGGTCGCATAAAGCAATTGGGTCAGAAGGGCCTGGTGGCACTTACACTCATCGGATTCCTTAGCAATGCGTTTTGGTTATATTCCGCGCAAGGCTCGGATTATGTTTCAGAGTTTATGGATTACAAGGATGTTATCAACAAATTGACATACACTCCGGATATTCTCGTGAATTCTGTCAGTGAAGATACTGATGATGAGAGCTTTTTCCGCTACAGTGGTCGCTCTTTGTATAGAAATTCTTCCTTATTGTTCGGAACCCACGCCGCACAATATTACTGGAGTCTTTCCAATCCCTACATCGCGGATGCACAAAGAGAACTCAGTATGCGCGAGCCTATGTCGCAGCTTTGGGATGGTCTGGACGACCGTTCCGCGCTTATGACGCTATCATCTGTACGCTATTATACGCTTCCTGAAAAGGCAGCGGTCTCTCTTCCTTACGGTGTAAAAAAGATAGCCGCAATGGATATTAACCGTCCGGTTGTGGAAGATATTTTGCAGGCACAGGAAGCCGAGTTTGGTCGTGAATTGAGCGAGCAGGAAATCAATTCCCTCGCAAAACGTTTCCAAAAGATATATGCCATATACGAGAACAGCTACACCCTTCCTCTTGGTTACACCTACAGTAACTATCTCACACGGGAAGCATATGACAAGATGACCCCACTTGAGAAGCAAGAAGCACTATTACAAACAGCAGTTTTAGAGGATTCTGCCGAAACATCTCTCCCGCAAAATGATCAAGTCTCCTTCACCGGCGTGGAGATTCCTTATACCGTTAAGTGTTCCGATCAGCACGTTACCCAGCAGGGAAATTCCTTTGTGGTTACCGGTGCCAACACAACCGTGGATTTGATTTTAGAAAATGCAGTCGCCGGTGAAACTTATCTTTCCTTGAGCGGTATTACTTTCGCAGGCGTTTCTGTAAAACAGCTTTTCAATGACGATCAAGCCATTGATCCGCTTAATATTTACACCGGAACTACATGGGATACACAAACAGTGGAAAAACAAGAAAGTTTGCAAAGCGCGGATCGTTATTATCAATCCCCCACCACCTTGGATCTGAGCATCTATGCTACCCACACGAATAACAAAAAATCCGTTACAAAAACGCTCATGTACAATGCGCCAAACTACACTTGGTATAACGCCCGGCACGATTACGATATTAACTTAGGTTATAACGAAAACCCTGCAAAAGTAATCACCATCACTTTCCCGTCTGTTGGCACCTATTCCTTTGAGTCTATAAAGGTAATGTGTCAGCCTATGACAAACTATGCAGACCAGGTAAACGCCTTGCGGGAAGATGTTTTGGAGAATGTATCCTTTGCAGCCGACAAGGTTACCGGTACGATTTCCTTGGATACGCCCAAGCTGCTGTGTCTGTCTATCCCTTATTCCGAGGGTTGGGAGGCCTATGTAAACGGCGAGCCTGCACAAATTTTACAGACTAACACTATGTATATGGGTCTGGACCTTCCTGCCGGTGAGCACCGTATCCAATTGATCTATAAAACCCCGGGTTTACGGCTTGGTATGGCTGTTTCCGGTATCGCACTCGTTACTTTCTTGGGATTGATTGTTATCCAGGAAGTCTGTCCTCGTCTGAAAAAACAAAAGAAAGCAAAGGAAGTGTAATTATGCGTATCAAACATTCTTTAGTCATCCCCTGCTATAATGAAGAGGGAAATGTGGAACTCTTCCTAAACATTGCCAAAGAAGCTATGAAAGACTATACTGCCGCTTATGAACTTGTGTTTGTAAACGATGGTAGTCGCGATGGCACGCAGGCCGCACTGCGCCGGCTATACGAAAACAACCGGGACATGCACATTACCGTAGTCCAGTTTTCCCGCAATTTCGGCAAAGAATCCGCTATGTACGCCGGTTTAAAAGCTTCCAAGGGCGAGTATGTTACCATTATCGATGCGGATTTGCAGCAGCGGCCGGAGGTGGCTGTGGAAATGGGCCGCATTTTGGACGAGCATCCTGAATATGATATGGTTGCAGCTTTCCAGGCAAAGCGCAAAGAAAATAAATTTATCGGCTGGTGCAAAGAGCAGTTTTATAAGGTAATCAACAGTGTTACCGAGGTGCGTTTTATTCCCGACGCCAGCGATTTCCGCACCCTGCGCCGTCCGGTGGTGGAGTCTATTTTAGAGCTTTCGGAATACCACCGTTTCTCCAAAGGCCTGTTCTCCTGGGTAGGCTATCAGGTGCATTCTATCCCCTATGAAGTGCAGCAACGGGAAAGCGGCGAATCTAAGTGGAACTTTGGCAAACTGTTGCGCTACGCGCTGGACGGAATTATGGCATACACCGACCTGCCCTTAAAATTGCCCCTGTATACGGGTGCTTTTCTTACGGCAGGCTCTGCCGTTATGGCTGTGGTTTTGCTGATTTTAGAGTTGAGTAAATGCTTTGTGGGAACGTGGTGGATTGCATGCCTGCTGCTGTTCTTAGGCGGAATGATTATGGTCGGTCAAGGTCTCTTAGGCAGTTATCTTGGCAAGGTCCATACTCAGGTTAAGCAACGCCCGATTTATATTGCGAAAGAGATATTGAGCTATGACAAAGATTAAATCGCTGCTTATAAAGTACAAGGAACTGCTTCTGTACATTGTATTTGGCGGAGGCACTACCGTTGTCAATTTTCTGGCATTTGCGCTGTTCCAGGTGCTGCTAGGCGAAAGCTTGTATTTGTTCTCCAACGGTCTGGCGTGGTTGGCAGCCGTAGTATTTGCCTATATTACAAATAAACTGTGGGTATTTGAGAGTAAATCCTGGCAGCCGAAGGTGCTGTGGCGGGAGATCCCTCCCTTTTTAGGTGCCCGTGTGCTGTCGTTTGTGATTGAAGAAGTCGGCTTGTTCATATTTGTGGACCTAATGAAATTTGACACCATCTCACTGACGATGGCAGGCATCACACTGAGCGGCTCTTTGCTTGCCAAGCTGGCGCTGGCAGTCATTGTGGTAATCCTCAATTACTTCTTCAGTAAACTGTTTATCTTTAAGAAATAAAAAATACCATGTGCGCAAATGATATGCACCCCAAAAGTTAGACACTTTTGGGGTGCATATTTTTATACCATAAAAATGCGCCACCGGATACGGTAGCGCATCACGCTTTATTTCAGTTTTAAACCGTCGTGGAAGGCTTTGCCAACGGTTTCGCCAAGAACCAAATAAGTGTGGTGTACCGGGTCAAAGGTGATGGGCTGCAATTTCTTAACATCCACCTTGCCGTCTTTATCCAAATAATCTTCGTCCACACACACGTTGACCACCTTGCCAACCAAATGGCAGCTTTCCTTATCGTAGGAAATCATTTCGCACTCCAGAGCCATAGGCAGCTCGTCAATCAGAGGCGCATCCACAAAGCTTGACTTGGTGGCGTGAAAACCTGCTTTTGCGAATTTGTCCGGCTCTTTGTTGCCACTGACGATGCCCACATAATCGCAGGCGTCTACATAAGTAGCTGTGCCCATGGACACAGTAAAAGCCTTTCTTGCCAGCACATTTTCGGCAGTCTTATGCTCTGCATCCACGCAGATGGTCAGCTGGGCTTCTTCCGTCACACCGCCCCAGGCCGCATTCATGGCGTTAGGTGTGCCGTCTTCGTTATAAGTGCCGATAATGAACACCGGCATGGGATAACACATTTCTTTTGCACCAAAGTTTTTACGCATAAAAGCACCTCGAAAAGAAGTTATTTTACGGCTACATAAACGGATTTTTCGCTTGTCTTGCGCCGGAGGGCATAGACCAGATAATAGAAAGAGGAAATATAGAACAAAAACAGCGCCACCACCGAAAGGGGATACAAAATGCGGTTGCCGTCCACCCAATTATACAAAATATCATAGGGCGTGCCGTCGCCTGCCATTAAGAACATATAGTTGTAGTCCAAAGTGACGTTGGCGATGTAAGCTGCAATGCAGAAGGCGAACAAAATACAAAAGGTGATGCAAACATTTTCCCGTTTCAGGCTGGCGGCTTTGGAGAACATAATGTACAGCGATGCAAAGCCGGAAATGGAATGGGTAAGACCCGACACCACATTGTCCAGGGATAACACCGGATACGCATTATAATTTTGACCTGCGCCAAGGGTGCCGAAAACAGCGCCCAAAATGCCGAAAATGCACACAAAGTCCAAAGCGGCTTCTTTTACGCGCCCCTTGGAAAAAGCTGCAAGGGGAAGGGCAATCAGCTGGATGCTGCAAAGAAACAGGGGCAGATTATAGAGGATGGGTTCTGCGCTTTCGCTGCGCAGACACAAAATAAGAATTTTAAGCAGCTCCAGCGCATCAATTAAAATGGCGGCAACCACCAAAACCTTATATTTTTCTCTGGGTGTGCAATAACGGTACTTTTTGCCCAAAGAAAGCGACAAAACCGTCATTATCAAAAGCAGTAAGCCTACAAACAACAAATGCTGCCAAGATAAAAATCCTTCAGCAGGACGGGAATACCCGCCAAAACCAAAAAATTCTTTCATAACAAACCTCACTGTGTGTTGTCAATTCCTGTCGTATTATAGCACATAGGTGAGAATTTGCAATAATTATTTTTAGTGGTATTATGATAAAAAGCTGAACGAAACCCGCACCGGCCATGTATCCCTGCTTACCAAAGAACATTGGGAACAGATGAAATAAACCCGCCTCCACCGAGGCGGTTTTCTCATATCTTCACTCTAAATAAGCCGTGCTGATTGCAGTAGTAGAAGATATATCCTCTGCCGCGCAGCTGCAGGCGGGTTTCAGCATTGCCTTCGGGATAGAATTTTACCATTTGCAGCCGGTCAGCAGTGACGAATGCCACAAAGGAAATAAAATGCTGTTTCGTCATCGGGTGGGGGATGGAGAGGAAATGCTCATCCTCCACTTTTTCAATGGTGATCAGGTGGGCTTCGTCAGCCTCTTCTGCCTCCAATGCTGGCAAAGTGATGCCGCAGCAGCTGACCACCGCATCGCCCATACTGTGCAGCGCATTTCCGCAGATAGGGCAAACATAAAAATTACACCGCAGCATATTGGCGGAAACATTTCGGTTAGTAATATGCTCCCCGTTCATCAGCTCAATTACGGAAATTCCCAACGCCTGCGCCAGCGGCTGCAATAGGGAAATATCCGGCAGACCCTTGGCGGTCTCCCACTTAGAAACAGTCTTGCTGCTGACGCCGATTTTCTCCGCAAGCTCTGCCTGCGTTAGTTTTCGGCTCTCCCGCAGCTGCCTGATGGTTGTGCCGGTTACATAAGTATTCATTGTGTTACACCCCTTCTGTAAACAGCATACCACAAAACCCTCGGCAGCACAACCTATGCTCCGTAGAGCGCATATTGCAAGCAGCGTTTTGGCGTGGTATAATAAACACAAAGCGTTGGAAGTGACATGCAGACTGCTATCGTAAGAATTAGGAGGAAAATATGAACACTTTGGAAGCAATTGCAAAAAGAAAATCCACCCGTAGCTACCGCCCGGAGCAAATTTCTGAGGAACAGCTGCAAACCATTCTCAAAGCCGGTTTTGCTGCGCCTGTGGCAATGGCAAACTATGCTTCCCTGCATATCACGGTGGTGCAAAACGAGACTTTGATTGCCCGTATCAACGAAGCCACCGCGGATATGATGTCTAAGGTGCTGGGGGTGCGGAAAAGTATGGATTTTGGCGCGAAAACCCTGATTTTTGTGTCCTCCACCCCGGTTCACAGACCCGGAACAGAGCACGTCAACGCAGGTATCGTAATGGAAAATATGGTGTTGGCAGCCACAGACCTGGGCGTGGATAGTGTGATTTTAGGTGGTGCGCCGGCGGCAGTGGTGCAGGATAAAGACCTGATGAAAGCGCTGGAAATCCCCGCAGGTTACACACCTCTTTTGGGTGTATTCTTAGGCTACGGCACAGAGGAAACCCCTGTAAAAGCACATACTATTTCCTTTAATCGTATTTAATGCAGAGGAAAGCAAATGGATAATTACGACCTTCAGGTGGATATTGCAAAGAAGCTTTTCCTGCAATACGACCAGCAAACACTCATCCGGAAATTTCGGCTGGAAGCAGACGGGCAGTATCTCTACATAACTTACCTCAACACTCCTTGCCGCATTGACCGGCACACCGGCGCTATAGAGGAATGCATAAAAAACCGCTGGCAGGAATGTAGAGCGTATAACCGGGTGATGACCATTTATGATTTGCTTTGCTACCACAAAGGGGAAACCTTACCGGACTTATCCGGGCAGTGGTGCACAGTGGGAACTTTTATTGTTGCCGGTATCACCGAAACAGAGACCTACACCGGGAAAATCGCGGCGCTTTTCGACGGCCGCTTGCAGCAATTAAAAGCGGCTTGTGAAAGCTTAGGTGGAGAATTGCTGCCACCTATGGCGGGGGCGGATTTGACCTGCCGCTTTTTTGTGACAGATTTCTTTCCGGTACTGTTGCAATTTTGGGAGGGTGACGAGGACTTTCCACCGAAAATGCTCATTTTATGGGACCGAAACGCAGACCGGTTTTTGCATTTTGAGACCACCTTCTACTTGCAGGGTGACCTGCTGGAGCAACTGAAAAACGAGGGATAGAGATAGGAAAATTGCAGATATCAACGGAAACCCCAAGGGATAAGAAAAAATGGCCATACAGTAAGCCCCGGAATTGCATTG
>JAZRHG010000047.1:0-11159 GCA_045644625.1 Faecousia sp. | reverse complement strand
ATGATCGCCCCCAACACACGGGGTATGCGGATACGCCAAATAACCCGCCATTGGGCGTCACTGCCGCCTCCAAACAGCGTGTCAAGTGCGTCCCCAACGGTCATATTGGAAACGCCCACAAAGATGCACACAAGTGCCATCACAATCACCAAGGATATTAACAAAATCAGCACAAGTCGGTTACGCCGATTTCTGTTTTTCAGTTCACGATACGCAGTCATATTTTATCCGTCCTTTATGTTCTTTGCCTATGATAGCATAAAAAACCCCCCCTTTTAAGCCCCAGGGGGGGATTTTTTTTACACAAAATATGTGTTAAATCACCTTTTTTGTCAGCCATTTTTCTTGGTGGAAATGGATTAAATTCAAGACGGTGCGGAACAGCCAATCTGCGCCCATACCGATCCAGACGCTATACAGTCCCAAATGGAATACCCAGTGGAGCAGGTAGCTAAAACCGACCCGAAAAACCACAACGGAAACCACTGTCAAAACCGCTCCGTATTTCACCTCGCCGGAAGCGCGAAAAGCAGAAACGGGAACATAGGCGCAACCGTAGAGTGTGGCGATAGTCAAAAGCGCACCCAGGCCGGTAAAATGCACCGCCATAGTCAAGGTCTCTTGTTCAAATTCAAACAGTCCTGCCAGTGGCTGACGCAGCAGAAACACCAGACCGAAAAACACCAGCATCATTCCGTTTCCGGCTATGATCAGTTTTTTGGCATAGTCTTTTGCCTGCCGGGTTTTTCCCGCACCGATACACTGTCCCACCACAAACAAAAGTACAGTTGCCAAGGCATCGACCATACTCCAGCCGATGTTGCAAATGGTGGTTGCCACATAATTTGCCGCAATCATCATCGTGCCAAAGGTGGCAACCAGGCTGCTCACCAGCACGCCGCCGAATTGTGCCAGGCCGCTTTCCAAGCCATTGGCTGCACCCAGTTTTAACACGCTTTTCATCACGGGAATATCCAACCGGATATGTAACAGCTTTTCAAAATACACAGGCAAATTTTTGTTATGCAAAATCACCATTGCAACCACCGCCCACACAAAACGGCTGACTGTGGTAGCGATGGCAGCGCCTGCCGCATTCAGATGAAAGCCATAAATCAACACGGCATTACACAGGATATTAAGAACACTTGCACCGAAGGCAAGGTAAAAGCCCAGCTTACTTTTCCCCATTGTGCGCATTAAGGCAGTGCAAACCGTAGCCACCGCCAAACAGGGCATACCGGGCAAGACATACAGAAAATACGCCTTGGCACTTTCAAAAACGTCCCTTTCAATATTCCCATACACCAAGCTGAGAATTTGGGGAATAAACCAAACAATAACCAAGCAAAGGGACACAATCACAAATACCGTCACATAGAAAAGCTGCCTTGCGCTGACCCTGGCTTTTTCAAAATCCCGACTGCCGATGTACTGAGAGGTGACCACCGCGCCACCGGCGGCAAGGGCATAAAAGCTCACCGCCAAAAACACCATCAGCCGGTCTACCAACGCAATGCCGCTGACTGCGGCTGCGCCTGCCGTGGAAACCATAACCGCGTCAATCATACCGGTGATAATCCAAAGGACTGCCTCCAAAATGATAGGCACTGCCAGATTGATAAGCGCCTTTGTTGTGAATTCTTTTTTGGAACTTTGCATAGGATTTCTCTCCTATAATTTTTCCGGAATGTAAGGCTACATTCCGGAAAATCTTTATTTTTTCGTATAAGCTACCGGTTCTTTCAAATATTGCTCCCAGGGGAACACTTCCGTTTCCTTCTTCGTGCTCCACGCATCCCGAATGGCTTTACACAAAGCGGTTAGCTTACCCTGCATATAGGGCGATTGGAACATTTCCTCATTGTCAGGCAGCATTGCATGATAGAAAATTTCACATCTATCCTCCGTGGAGGATTGCATTGCGTTTCGGCTTGTAAAATACCGGGTCTCCGGTGCCAGATATTCTGCCTTCTGTTCCTGCGCGCCGTAGACAAAATCCTCCGGATTTTGTTTGTACCAATAGTCATAGTTGGGGCTGTTTCCCAGCACATGGCTATCCACAAAATAGGCCAGGCAACGCATAAATGCGCCCCGCAGGTCCTGGGTGTCCGTCAGCACAATGTAGGCTTTTTTATTATGCCAATAATGCACGGCTTTTTGCTCTGCATCCACAGACCGCACCAAACATACACGAATTTTTCCTTTGGCGCACTTTTTCAGAAAATTCTTGGGAAATTCCTGAAAGGTTTGCTCCAGAATATCCATTTGCTTTTGGAAAACTTTCGGTTGATACTCTGCCTCTAAGGTATAATCCCCCGCAGCTTTTACGCCGTCTTCCCAAATCTGCAAAATAATGCCGTAGGATCTTTCAAATTGCTTTGCCCGCTGCCGACACGCATCCAGCGCCACAGTATCGGGGTTTTCCGCAGTCACCAAAGCGCCCGCATAGATGGTTTCCTCCACAACCGGAGAGGCTTTGATATCCCAGCGCAAAAGTGTTTTTCCGTCCTGACACAAAACCCAGACGCAATTCCCCCAACGGTCGGGATAGACCGTCAAAGGCTCTGCAATTTTGGGAAGCACCACCGCCGCGGTTTTCTTTCCGGTGGTGACATTATAAAATTGCAGTGTTAAATCCTTGTTCTCCGCCACTTGCCAACCAAGGATACCGCCAAGCGGCAACGCGCCGACAAACGCGGTGTCCTCTGCATTTAACTGCTGGGGCGCACCGGCCTGGGTACCGAAAACAACCTGCTGTACCGAGGCATCCTTGCGCAGCGCAACATAGCTGTCCTCATAAGAGTAAATCGCAGTAATATCATTTTTCTCATACAGTGTCTGACCGGTTTGGGTGGATAGATACAGGATTTTCCCCGGCTCTGTCTGACAGGCGAGTACGTCACCTTCCAAATAACAACCGTTGAGCGTTTGCTCTGAATAACTATGGGATTTAATCAAAAAAGAGATTTTTTGTGCCACCTGCATCCCGTAGATTTCTCCGCCAACGCAGTAGAAAACCGTCTCTGCATCCGGCGCTATCACCGGCTCACCCTGCATATTTTCCGGCAGCTGCACACGCTGGGTTTCGTGAAGCTGGGCATCTAAGAAAACAACCTGCTTTGTCACACTGTCAAAATAGCCGTAACCGCTATACAGGGGCTGCCCTGCCACAGAAAGGGTTTCGGTTGCCGTGGGTACGCAGTCTTCCCCGGTAAGCACGGTTAACTCTGTCTGCTTGTCGGAGGCAATCAGCAAAAGCTGATCTCCCATAGCCGATAGTCCTGTGTAACCGCTTTTCGGCAATTCGTAAACCCGAACAGCGCCTTTGGTTTGCTTTTCCAATGCGCTCTCCGGCACATAATAGCCCTGGGGCATTGTTTCTTCCGTCACGGTTGTTTCCGGCACAGGCTCAGCAGAACATCCTACCAAACACAGCAGCAATGCCAAAAGCAACACAAACCGTTTTTTCATATTACTGTCTCCTTGCCAAAGTGTAATCATCGCCCTGACGGTAAAACGGGCAATGCCGGCTGGACGAGGTCACAATTCGGTACCACTCATCCTCATCCAGGTCCATCATACAATAATATTCATCGTATTCTTCGTCATAATCGTAATACCAGCAGGTATCACATTCACAGCTTCCCATATCATTCACCTAATTTCGTCAGGTAGCTTTCCACATCAAAGGGCTTGATTTTTTCATCTTTTTTCAGATACAACGGGTGATGGGGATGTCCTTTTTTGCTCACCGCACCGGCGCAGTACCATTTGGCGCCCAGTTCCTTTCCCACTGCCAGCATATCCCGCAGGCATTGGGGCAGATAATCCCGCTTCTCAATAATTGTGCCCCAAGCTGCCCATACCGACGGATTTTCGGAAATAGACAGCACATACCGAAATGCCTTCAGATTTTCCCGGTGCAAGGATAAATTACAGGTCTTCTCCATGGCATCCGGGTCGCTGGCGCGCTGGGCGTAGACGTTGAACATCACAAAACTGTCAAAGCCGTTGCCTAACGCAATCCGCTCCACAGATTTCAAAGTATTGTCCAAATCATCCGGCTTTGCTGTGGAGGGGTTAATACCAATGCAAATCAACGGATTTTTGCCCCGGGTTCCTAAAATATACCGATACTCCGAATAGAAATTCGGCGCATACAGCCATTTTTTGATGTCGTATTCAGAATTGGGGGTGTTGGCAGCTTTCAGCGCATCATCAAATGTCAAAAGTGTCAATTCCGCCGTGGTGGATTTGGGAATGTGCATATGTATTACCTCTTAAGCAGATATCACGCAGTCTACTGGGATATCAAATTCTTCCGTTTGAATCTCCGGAAGCATTTGAAAGGCGTAGCAAAGCGCCACCGTGGGATGGTTTGGCTCTTCCATCAAAAATTTATCGTAGAAGCCGCCGCCATAGCCAATACGGTGACCCTGGCTGTCAAAGGCAAGACCGGGCATCAGCACCAACGCGGTGGGATCGTCCGCCACCGGCGTATCGGCAATGGGCTCAGGGATGCCGCAATAGCCCTTTTCCACCTGAGACAGGTCCTCCAAATAAATAAACCGCATTTTGTCGCCATAGACCTTGGGTACGGCAATTTTCTTGCCGTCATCAAGCGCTTTTTGGAGCATTGCGGTTGTGCGGACTTCCTGATTATAGGGCAAATAGCCATAAATGGTCTTTGCCTGTTTATATTGCGCGGTTGCAAAGAATTGTTCTGCCAAGCGGTTGCTGGCTGCAACAATTTCTGCCTCTGTCATTGCCCGTTTTTGTTCTTTGATTGTTTGGCGCAAGGCTTTTTTATCCATCCTGCCCCTCCTTAGGTTGTTTGTGATACAGCTTAAACCACAAAAGCACTGCCGCCTGACCGGGGATTCCCAACAAGAACACCTTCCAGATATTCAGGTTGAAGAACACCAGCAGAGTGGTGTAAATGCTAAGCAATGCACCCCAGATGATTGCCGAAACCAAGCCTTGATTCCAGCGGAAGTCACGCCAAGCCGAGCGCAGACTCAAAAGCACAATGGCATTGGCAGGTATGGCATAAATAAATGCCATCCAAGATTTTGGGGTCTCCAAAGAGGAAATAATCACAAACAGCAGCAGCGCCACAAACCACACCAGCACCGTGGTCAAACCCAAAATAATCCGCTTATTGGCTTTTCGCTTCAGCCTTTTCTCTACCACATCTACCATAACCCGCTCCATAGCGCCGGGGTTTTCCGGAAGCCGGTTGGGGTCCTCTATCAGTTCATTCACCGTAATATCAAAGGCATCTGCCAGCTGTACCAGCGTAGCAATATCCGGGGCAGATTCTCCCCGTTCCCACTTGGATACCGCCTTGTCGGAATAATTCAGCTTTTCCGCCAATCCCACCTGGGTCAGGCGGCTTCTTTTCCGATAGGCCGCAATATTCATACCGATTTGTTTTTTCAGTCTTTCTTCGTCCATAGGTTCCCTCCGGGGTATAGATACATACATTTTAACAGAAAATTGCCACGAATGCAAGAAAAAACCGCCTCAAGCACCCAACGGCACTTGAGGCAGTTTGTTTAGTCTTCCGGGAACAGGTTTTCGATACAGTATTTAATGATGGCACTACGGGTGACGATACCAATGAAAGTATCCTTGTCGTCCACAACGGGAACAAAGTTTTGTGTACTGGCACGCTGCACCAAATCGTGCATGCTGGTGGTTACGCGGACGGGTATGTTATCTTTTCGACGGGTAATTTCCAAAATTCTCCGGGCCTCTGCCTGACGCATATCCATATAGCACATATTTTTCAGTGCCCACAACAGGTCACCTTCAGTCAGCGTTCCCCGATATTCTCCGTGCTTACCAAGAATGGGCAATGCCGCATAACCGGCGGTTTCCATTTTTTCCAAGGCTTGCCGGATTGTATAATCATCGTAGACAAAGGCGCACATTGCCTTTGGCATAAGAAAAAACAGGATGTTATTCATAGCTACTCCTTTACTGCCGGACATTGACAGAGCTTACCGTCACTATCATTATATCACAGTTTCCCAAAAACAGGATGAAAATTTTCTGTAAATTTGGTGTGAACGCGCCAAAAAATCGTCACGGTTTTTGTGCAGTTTGCACAATCCCCTTGGAGTAGAACTGTTCTCTACGGAAAAGATAGGTATCTTTTGGCAAGTAGGGTGACTTTTGAAAGCTTTGCCCTATACTGAAAACAGAAAGGGGCGCGAACAAATGAAACGTACAAAACTTGCAAAGCGGCAGCTGCCTGATTATACCCGTGGAGAAGAAATTATGAATATGGTCACCCATATTGCCGGGGGTGGGCTGGGTGTTCTGATTTTGGTGCTGTGTGTGGTCAAGGCAGCCATCGCCGGCAATGTGCCGGGGATTGTGGGCTCCGTCATTTACGGCGGCAGTATGGTGGCTTTATATGCCGTGTCCAGTGTCTATCACGGGCTACTCCCCGGCACCGGCAAAAAGGTTATGCAGGTCATCGACCACTGTACCATCTATTTCCTGATTGCCGGAACATATACACCCATAATGCTCACCGCCTTCATCCCCACTTATCCTGTCATCGGCTGGGGACTGCTGATTATGCAGTGGGCTTTGACCGCCCTTGCTGTGACATTGACAGCCATTGACCTGAAAAAGTACAATGTTTTCTCTATGATTTGCTATATCGCAATGGGTTGGGGTGTTGTTTTCTTTCTGCCGCAGGCAATGCAGGTGCTGACAAAGCCGGGCTTTTACTGGCTGCTTGCCGGTGGCATTGCTTACACCCTTGGGGCTGTTCTTTATGGAATTGGTGCCAAGACCCGATGGTTTCACTCCGTATTTCACATCTTTGTGGTGCTGGGAAGTGTTCTGCAATTTATCAGTATTTTCCTCTACGCACTATGAAAGAAAAGCACCGAAGCGTTATCCTTCGGTGCTTTTTGTTATTTTTTTCTGGAGCGGATTGCAATGACACCAATCAACGTCAGCACGCCCAGCAGTAAAATACTTGCCACAATGATTACCGTTTTTAGTATTCTTTGTTCGGGCGTCTCGGTTTCAGGAGATGTTTCCTCCGGAACGCTTTCGTCGGGCAGGGTCTCTACCCCGGTGGTATCCTCCGGCAGGGTAGTTGCCCCAGGGGTTTGCTCCGTGGTGGTCTCCACGGTTGTTTCTGCGGTTGTTTCTGCGGTTGTTTCTGCGGTGGTTTCCGTTGTTGTCTCGGTAGTTGCTTCGGTGGTTGCCTCCGTAGTTGCATCCGTAGTTGCATCCGTGGTGGCCTCGGTAGTAGCTTCTGTAGTTGCCTCTGTGGTCGCTTCTGTAGTTGCTTCTGTAGTTGCCTCTGTGGTTGCTTCTGTAGTTGCCTCGGTAGTTTCCTCCGGAATACGCGGTATGGTTTCTTCCTTCACTTCCCCGCAACGGCTGCACTTACTCCGCTTTAAACCCGTTTTTTCTGTTGTCGGCTGACGCACAATCTCAGGGGCAGAAAAGCTGTGACCGATAGCCGGAATGCTTTCCTTGGTGTTTTTTCCGCAACGGCTGCACACGCCGGCTTTTTGGCCTTCTTTGGTGCAGGTAGGTTCCCTGGTAACAGTGGGGTTAGAAAACTGATGACCAAGCTTTTGGATATCGCGGCTTTCCGAATGTCCGCAGCCATTTTGACAAACGCGTTTTTCGCTACCCGCTTTGGTACAGGTAGGCGCTGCCGTTTGGGTCCACGCGCCCATCTTATGTCCCAAAGCTGAAATGTCTTGCTCCTGTACACGATGGCAGCTTGTACACTCCCGTTCCTGTTTACCTGCATCCAAGCAGGTGGCGGAAACGGTGGTGGACCATTGCCCCCAGGTATGATTACAAGTGGGTTTTTCTACGCAGATGGTTAAGTTTGAAACAGAAACGCCGGATACATAGCGATTGGTGTCCGGTTTGATAACGCCGCCATCGGTCTGCGCAGTCAGGTTCTTATCCTTGGGCGCAGACAGTTTGACGGTATATTCTCCATAGGCAAGGTCTGCAGCAATCTCCAATGTGATTTTGCACCATTTTCCGTTATAGGTCACAAGCTCGTTGCTGCTTGTGCCGGTGGGTGCCAGCATCCACACAAGATAGGGCTTGACTGTGTAATCCTGAGAAAACTGCCATACCGGAGTAAAATTCGGACCTGACAGCGCGCTTTGCACATCGGTAATCGTAATTCCCTCCGGACATTTTATCTGCACACCGGCGCTGAGGATACCGGGGTTTTCGGATATGTATAAATAGCTCTCCACGGTATCTCCGGGGTTTGCGCTGATTGTTGCATTACCGCTGCTGTCCTGCAGGCTGATGGTATAAGCCTCTGCCGAAAAAACCGTGGGCAAAACACCGGCAATCAGCGACAGCGTCAGCACAATTGCCAGAAAAATTGCAATCCATCTTTTGACGTTCATATTCCTCTTTTCCGCCTTTCTGCGTAAAGTTTCTTTATAGGCAAAATTATACCAAAAAAACGCCAAAAGCACAAGGAAAATCTTTATAACAATGCCCGGCAGATTCTGCCGGGCATTGTCCTTTATAAATCAATTCAGCATAACCTGACCGCCGGTGACAGGAATTGCCTGACCGGTTTCGTATCTCTGCTCCACGCAGTACATTACCGCACGGGCAACGTCAATAGGCAGACAGCCGCGGTTCATAGGGACTTTTGCCTCATAGAAGCGGCGCACATCGGCAACGGTCTTGGCGCCGGGAACCTTGCCTGCCTGCAGATACTGCACAAACAGACCGCGCGCGGGGTCACTCCACAGAGGGCCGTCCAGGTAGTTACCGGGGCAGATTGCGTTGACCTTGATGTTGCAGCAAGCCAGTTCCTTGGCAAAGCTCTGCACCAAGCCGATGGCACCAAACTTGGAGCCTGCGTAAGCAAAGTTTTTATCGGAGCCTTCCAAGCCGGACTTGGAGGACATTGCAATGATATCAAACATTGCCTCGGGGTCAGCTTCGTGCTGCGCCTGCATAATGATGGCAGCATACTTGGCGCACAGGAACAGACCTGTGTAGTTAATGGCAGTGACAAATTCAAAGTCCTTCTTTTCAAAGGTGGAAACAGGACCGGAACGGACCACACCGGCGTTGGCAACCATAATATCCAGACCGCCAAAGCGTTCTACTGTCTGCGATACCAGATTTGCAACGCTTTCCTCGTCGGAGACATTCACAGCAATGGCACATGCGCGCTCGCCCATTTCTGCGGCAACCTGCTCCGCCAGAGCCTGATTCATATCTGCAATAATGATGGTTGCGCCCTCTGCATACAGCTCCTCTGCAATACCCTTGCCGAAGCCTTGTGCCGCGCCGGTAACGATGGTGATTTTACCTGCCAGACGGCCGGTACCTGCGGGACGAATGTGAATTTTTTCCTTGGCAATTTCCTGCCACTTGGTCATATCTACGCTCATAGTACTGTCTCCTTCATTATAAATATGTCAAAAGTTTTTGATAGGCTTCTTCCCAGGCGGGCGTATGGTTGGGATGCCAGGTTTCCACGTTTTCGGAGTTGCGCACAACCTGACGCAGCTGCTCCAAATCAGCAATATCGCCCATCGCCATTGCCTGCATCAGCAGGTTACCAATGGCTGCACCCTCCACAGGTCCGGTGACCACTTCTCTGTCCAAAGCATCTGCCACTAACTGATCTAAGAACTTGTTGTTGATAGCTCCGCCAACAATATTCAAAGAGTGGATTTTTTCGCCCTTTGTCTTCTCAAGTCCCTCTAACGCATAACGGTACTTCAGCGCCAGAGACTCATAGAAGCAGCGGGCAACCTCTCCCACCGTCTTGGGGACCGGCTGACCGGTCTTACGACAGAAGTCCTGAATTTTCTTTTCCATATTGCCGCCCACATAGAATTCAGGTGCGTCAGTATTGATGATGCTGCGCAAGGGCTCTGCCTTTTTCGCTTCCTCTACAATATCATTCCAGGAAAGGTTTTTACCTGCCTTGATCCAGTCTCGGCGGCACTCCTGCACAATCCACATACCCACAATATTATACAGCGCACGGAAACCGCCCTGCACAGTGCCCTCATTGGAGAAGCCTGCCTGCGCTGCTTCAGGACTTAAATCCGGCTTGTCGGTTTCCACGCCGAACAAACTCCAGGTTCCGGAGGAACAGAAGGCAAAGCTGCCCCTGCCGGGAATAGCTGCCACTGCAGAGCCGGTATCGTGGCTGCCCACCGCAACAAAAGGTGCAGCATTGATGCCGATTTCCTCGCACAGTTCCTTCCGCAGGTAGCCGCGGATTGTACCGGTTTTGTCAATCTTGGTGAAGATATGCTTGGGCAGACCCAGCTGCTCAATGGTCTCCCAGTCCCAATCCTTGGTGGTGGGATTATACATCTGTGTGGTCGTAGCAATGGTGTACTCTGTTCCCTTTTCACCGGTGAGGAAATAACCCAACAAATCCGGCATCAGCAGCATAGTATCGGCAATCTCCAAAGCCGCATCCCCTTCTCTTTTCCGGCGGTAAAGCTGGTAAAGAGTATTGAAGGTTAATTCTGTATGAATACCGCTGCGGCTATACAGCACATCGGCAGGAATAATCTCCTTCACCGCGTCCACATCCTCCTGTGTGCCCAGGCGGTAGGAACGGGGCAATCCTGCTAAGTGTCCGTTTTTGTCCAGCAAACCATAGTCCACGCCCCAGGTGTCGATACCAAAGCCGTGAAGCTCACCGAAATCACCCTGCTTAAAAGCAAGGAATCCCTGCTTCAGCTGACTGAACAGGTAGGGAAAATCCCAGTAGAACACACCGTTCATTTCAATATAGTTATTTTCAAAGCGGTGCAGCTCCTGCATTGTGATTTTTTCGCCGTCAAACTGGCCTAAAATCGCTCTGCCGTTACTGGCACCCAAGTCGAATGCCAAATAGTTTTTTATCATTATGTATACCTCCCGTACCAAGGTCCACCGCTGCATTTTTTGCACCGGCCAGCCTTGATAAAACACCGGCACCACCGAAGTGGTCCCGGTCGGTTTCATCCGTTTTCTATGAACTTACAGATTAGGAATTAGCCCATGTAGAAGATGTTCTTATCCTTCTGCTCGTCAATGTTCTCAGCAGTGTACCAAACGCCAGCGATACCGACGTCGGAAACTTCCTCGCCAGCCAGCTTCTGGATAGCCAT
>JAZRHG010000046.1:0-10730 GCA_045644625.1 Faecousia sp. | reverse complement strand
TCCAAAAACCTAAGGTAACAGCGGAAAACATATTGTCAGTCGGTCAGCCGGAGATTTTGCTGCAAGTCGATCAGCGGCATATCGCAGGAATACTTTGTGTATTTCAAGATTGTCGCTGAGAAGGATTGCGGCAAAAGATCCGCTGTCCGGCGGCAAGCTGTTTTTTGCAGCTACCAAAAATAAAAACGGATGCCAAAGCATCCGTACAAACACAAACTCCCCCTGTAAAGGAAGAAATGTATTGACCTCTTCGCGTTGCTTGAGGTGAGGCGGATACTTTGCCTTCTTTATTACCTGCGTATCTTATCACAGCTTTCACCCCTTGTCAAGGGATTTTTTAGAATATTTTTGCTCCTTTTTTATAAAAAAGTATTTACATTTACGCATCTTTCGTGTATGATAGCTTCGAACAGAGTAGGAAGCCCTGCGTGAAGTGCTGTCAGAATGGGGAGTTGTGTGACAGACGAAGGATTTGATCCGCGATGGGGTTTTCGCACCCGCTGCGTCATAATGGATGTTCTCCTTTATGCAAAGCGATACTCGGTCGGGCAATTGGTCGGCTGAGCTCTCGGCATACAGTCACTCCCGTGCGACTTTGGTCGTTCGGGTTTTTTGTTTGCCTGAGCGGTTTGAACAGTTGCTCCATTAAAGGAGGTTTTTTTATGAAACAAAAACAGAAAATGGCAACTAAGACTTTGGCGTATTCCGCCCTGCTGGCTGCCCTGAGCGTTGTGCTTGCCCGGCTTTTCAGCCTGATGCCGGAGGAATCCGCCCGTTTTTCCATTGAAGCGGTCCCCATTTTCCTTTCCGGTATGCTCTTTGGCCCGTTGGCAGGCGGCTTGGTGGGCTTTTCCGCAGACTTTATCGGCTGCCTGTTTTCTCCCTTCGGCTATAACCCGCTGTTCTGCCTGCCGCCAATCCTTTACGGCGTATTCGGCGGACTGTCTCAGCGCTTTCTGCAGAAGAAGCTGTCCTTCCCCCGGCTGATTGTGTGTTTTCTGCCCCCGGTTATTCTCGGCTCGGTGTTATATCAAAGCCTTGCCCTTGCCTATGTGTATTATTCTGCAACCTTTTGGGAAGGTCTTGCGCTGAAGCTCTCCACACGTACCGTCCAATTCACGGTTATGCTCTTTGTGAATTCCGGTGTGCTGTTTCTTTTGTTTCGATCCAAAATTTTTGAGCGGCTGAAGGTTTGGCCTCCCAAGCTGCGGGAGAAAAACTCTCCTATTACCAACCCGGATGAGGCAATTGCCTATATCCACTCTGTGTTCTGGAAGGGCAGCATCCCCGGCCTGAGCCGTACCCAAAATCTGCTGGATTTGATGGGCAATCCCCAAAACGATTTGAAATACGTCCATATTGCCGGCACCAACGGCAAAGGCTCTACCGCCTCTATGACTGCAAATATCCTGCAAAAGGCAGGCTATCGGGTAGGTCTTTACACCTCTCCTTATATCTACCGCTTCAACGAGCGGATGCAGGTAAACGGCGAGCCGATTTCCGACAAAGAGCTGGTGGACATCACCGCCTGGGTCCGCCCCCTTGCCCAATCTATGGAGGAAAGCCCCACAGAATTTGAGCTGGTCAGCTGCATTGCTTTTGAATACTTCAAACGAAACGCCTGTGATATTGTCGTATTAGAAGTGGGTATGGGCGGCGCGCTGGACTCCACCAATGTCATTTCTGCCCCCGAGGTGGCGGTCATCACCAACATTGGCCTGGACCACACCGAGGTTTTGGGCAACACTGTAGAGGAAATCGCCTTGACCAAGGCAGGCATTTTCAAAACCGGCTGCGATGCGGTGGTTTACCGCGGTACGCCTTCCGTGGAAGCCGTGTTTGAACAGGTCTGCGCCGAAAAGAACATTTCCCTTACAAAAGCCGATTTTGAAGGCTTGCAGCTGATTTCCCACGGTCTGGAGGGTCAGACCTTCCACTGCGGCGCGCGGAAAAACATTTTCCTGCCCCTGTTAGGTGACCATCAGCTGCACAATGCTGCGGTAGTTTTGGCAATTGCCGATGCCCTGATTGCCCGGGGCTGGAAGATTTCCGAAGAAAACATCTATGACGGCATTGCCACCGTGTCCTGGCCCGGTCGGTTTGATATTATGCAAAAAGAGCCTTTGTTTATCATTGACGGAGGTCACAACCCCCAGTGTATTGACGCGCTGGTGAAAAACATTCAAGACTATCTGTCTGACAAGCGGGTCATTGCCCTGACCGGTGTGCTTGCGGACAAGGACTATGCGGATATGTATCGTCCGGTGATGGACCTTGTGGAAGAATTTGTGTGCATCACCCCGCCCAATCCCAGACGGCTGGATGCCAATTTGCTTGCCCAGTATCTGATGCAAGCCGGTGCAAAAGCCACTGCCTGCGGCAGCATTTTGGAAGGTGTACAGACCGCTATAGATAAGGCAGGCTCGGACGGCGCCGTCTTGTGCTTCGGTTCTTTGTACACCATCGGTGACATCCGAAACGCCCTGGAAGAATTAAACGCTGAAAACCAATAAAAAGGAGAGATATATTATGCATCAACATCACGATCACATCGGCTGCGGCGACCATAACCACAGCCACGAGCATACCCATTCCCACGAGCACACCCACGATGGTGTTGCCCATACCCACGAGCATTGCCACGCCCATGAGCATAGCCACGAGCATCCCCATAACCACGAGCATCTCCACGAAGCCGGTCATGAGCACTCCCATTCCCACGAGTGCGGCAGTAATTGCGGCAGATGCGGCGGGTGTCAGCACACCCCTATGGAGGAGCTGCTGGCGCTGATGAAATATATGGTTGGGCACAACGCTGCCCACGCCAAGGAACTGGCAGATTTGGCAGTGCAGCTGGAAAAAGCCGGCAGCCACGCCGCTTACGAACAGGTAATGGCAGCGGTTTCCGATTTTGAAAAGGGCAATATGCGCCTGAGCGTGGTGCTGACCAGCCTGGATGCCAAATAAGGAGAAATATTATGTGTCTTTCCACTGTTTACAAAAATGAAATGACCGAAGCTGCCGTTGCGATGAAAAATGTGATGAAAATCGAATGCCGCGAGGGAAAGGTAATTCTCACCGACCTGATGGACCGCACTTTGGAAATCCAGGGCGAGTTGGTACAAGCCAATCTGGTTGACGGCTTCGTAATCGTAAAGGAGAACTAATATGCCCCACATTGTTATGAAATGTTACCCCGGTCGCACAGAAGAACAGAAGAAACTGTGTGCCGAAAAAATGGCAGAAAGCATCGCAGAAACGATGGGCTGCCCCGTTTCCAGCGTGTCTGTTTCCATTGAGGAAATTGAAAAGGAAAACTGGAAGGAAACTGTCTGGGACACCGAAATCTCTCCCAATATGGATAGCCTGTATATCAAACCCGGCTACACCTGTGAATAAAAAGCAACAAAATCCCCGGCACCATTTTGGTGCCGGGGATTATTTTATTCTGCAGGCAAGCTCTTTAGATAGGCAGTGGTGTTTATGCAACTGCCGAAAATGTAAATCACTTGGCGATTCAAGTCTCCGTTTTCATCATAAGAATCAAACGCCAAATATCCTACCTCTTGATCATAGGTATGATAATCCCAGACCGGTGCCATATTGCCTGCTTCGCAGTCTTTTTTGATAGCCTCTACCAACCCGGTAACCACCGGTTCCTGGTTGAACCGTTTTTCTGTCAGCAAACCAAAAGTCTTCTCTCCCTGCTCAACTTTTTGTGCCAAATCTCCGTAACTTTCTTCCTGAACGCTGTTTTTCAGCACCACCGATACATAAGGGAGCCCGTATTCATCGGTATATGGCCAGCCCTCGATCATAATTGTATTTTCCAACATCTTTTCAATATCCTCTGTGCCGAATACGCACGCCGGGGAACTATATAAGCTTTTCAGGGTTTTTCCCCAGTCAGAATTGGTATACACATGATACTGCCGGTTGACGCTTTGACCGGATTTTAAAGTGTACTGCATATTTACAACCATACCGTCAGCGCCCGGTTTCATCTGAATGATCTCCCGGTGCATTTGCGTAATTTTTTCCACATCCTCCGCTTTCGATAGGGTAATGGTTTGGTTTCCATCCCGGAAATACGGATAGGAATAGGGGCTGATTTTTACCTGCGCCACATCCTCAGCCTTGGGTACATAACGGGTGATGCCCGCAGGGTCCAGCTTGGTAATGCCTAAAGACAATAGGATTGCCACCGCAAAAATTGCAAACTGCGCAAACACCTTTTTTGTGAAGATGTTCACACGGCGGTTGAGCAGCATCTGTCCGGTAAAATAGCCGATTACCAAGCCGATGATTAAAAACACATACTGAGCGCCGCTATTGATTACCTCTGCAATGAAATAGAGCGCAGTGCCGGCGCACAGAGAATAAAGCACCAAAAACACAGGGGCAACCGGCTTCCAGGCGATGAAATCGCCGGCGCTTTCCAAATTTCGCTTGCGGTAAAGTAACACCGAAAGCGCCAAAAATACAACGCCCACAGCTGCCGCCACAAATAGATACTGCCAGGCCGAGGTCTCATAGCCCGCAAAGCTTATCCCTCGGGTGATGCCCTCATAATCCACATATACAAACTCCGATTGGGAAAACGCCACCACAGGACTTAAGCTATAATAGGCATTCAGGTCCAGTTTGACACCCCAAAGCAGGGGAATATACAGGGTCTGCGCCAAGAAGGTGACCACCACAGCAAAGAAATTGATAATAGCATACACCGCAACCGCGCCCAGCCGGTTACCGGCGCACAGGCAGCTGAACACGCCCACGCCAAAGAAGAACAGATAGGTAAGTGTCACTTGTCCCAGCCATACATATGCCAAAAACGAAAGCTGGGTCACAATCACATTTGCCAGCAACGCGCCCAACAAATTGGGAACGATGCAGAAAAGCAGACCGGCAGTCAGGTGGGTCAAAAACCAGCCTTCCCGACGCATAGGCATTGCGTGGAGGGCGTTGCACATCCGGCTTTGGAACAAATCGCCGAAGAGTAAAATGGCAGCAAGTCCGGCATAAACCAGGTTGACCATACCCATCATCTGCATCACAAAGGGGGCGTTGGTGGCAAACCGATCCCGTTCCACTTCCCAAATAAAGAAGAGGAATATGAACATAAATATGGTGTAAAGCACCCAAATGGGGGCAAAACGGGTGATGTCCTTTTTCAGGACCGTGCCGTTAAAATACTTTCCTTTCATAGTCTTCTCCTTTCTCACAGGACGATGTTTTTCACTGCGTAGTCCACGCCGCCCAATTCGTAAATGAAGATTTCCTCCAGCGACAGGGGTAAAACATCAAAGTAGGCGGGATTTACTGCCTGCACCTTGGCGGTCACTTCTTCCGCAGAGCCACGCACCACCAGGGTTTTCAGTCTGCCGGAGTTACTTTCGTGTAGAATTTCCAGATTTTGCGGCGCATCGCCCACAATTTGCAGCTTCACGGTGCTGCCCTGCATATCTTCCAAAGAACGTTCCAAGAGCATTTGTCCCTTATCCATAATGCCCACGTGGTCACAAATATCCTCCAATTCCCGCAGGTTATGGGAGGAAATCAAGACGGTAGTCTCCCGTTGGGCAACCTCGGAAAGAAGCAGACTCCACACCTGCCGCCGCATCACCGGGTCCAGGCCGTCCACCGGCTCGTCCAAAATCAGCAAATCCGGGCGGGTGCAAATGCTTAAGTGAAATGCCGCCTGCTTCTGCATACCCTTGGAAAACCGTCGGATAGGGGACTTTTTCGGCAGGTTGAACACTTCAAACAACCGGTTATACAAGTCCATATCAAACTGGGGATAAATGCCCCGATAGTAGTCGCACATATCCTCGATGCTCGCCGAAGGAAAGAAGAAAATATCGTCCGGAATGTAGCCCATCCGGATTTTCATATCCGGATTTTCATAAACCGGTACGCCTTCCATCAGAACTTCACCACTATCCGGGCGGTACACGCCGGTGATATGGCGAATGGCGGTGGATTTACCCGCGCCGTTGGGGCCCACCAGGCCGTACACCGCGCCCTTGGGGACGGTCATAGATAAATCATCCAATGCTTTGAAATTGCCAAAGCTTTTGGTCAAATTACAAACTTCCAGCATTTTACTTTCCTCCTTTTTTCAATCGTTCCATCAGTTCCTCACGGCTGACGCCACAAGTTAGCAAACTTTCCACAAGCTTGTCAAACTGCTGCAGCTGCGCCGTTTTTTCTGTGTTTTGGGTTTTTTCGCACACGAAGCAGCCTTTTCCCGCCACCGTGGCAATCCAGCCGCCCAGCTCCAATTCCCGATAGGCCCGCTGAATGGTGTTGGGATTGATGGCAAGCTGCCCCGCCAACTCCCGCACCGAGGGAAGCTTATCCCCCGCCTGCAGAACGCCGGACAAAATCTGCTCCTGAAAGCCGGAAATCAGCTGGGCATAAATGGGACGGGCATCCCGGTAGTCCAAATGTACCATATATAACCTCCTTCGCTGTATGAAGTGTACTAACTGTATTAGTACAGTTACCATACAATAAAAAATCCCCCTTGTCAAGAGGGATTTTTGAAAACTATTATTTTACGCTATGTATAGCGGTTGGGGTGGGTCAAATTTTTGGGGCTTGTAGGTAATCGAGCCAATGGGTTTTCCGGAGATTCCGTACTTGGGATTGTAGCCAAACAAGTTTACATAACACTCCAAATCTGCCTTTTCCTGCTCCATCGCTTTCATCACCGCCACGGTTGCCACCACATCATCCACCGCCCGGTGGGAGTTGACCACCTGGCCGGAAAGACCATAGGCTTCAATGGCGTGGCAAAGCTTATGGGGATAGGGTTTTCTATCTTTATAAACAGTCAGCAAGTCCAGCTTGTCCTTGCCTTTCAGGATACAGGGGTCGCCGTTGCGCAGCAGCAGATAATACAAAAAGCTCAAATCAAAATGGGCGTTGTATGCCAAAAGCAAGGTATTGCCCGCCATCATTTGGGCAATATCCCGGCAAACCGCCTCTTTGGAAATGCCTCTTTGCTGAATATCGAGGGCAGAAATGCCGGTGAGGGCTTCAATCTGGGGCGGCACGGTGTTTCCGGGGCTTAGAAGCACCAGCTCATCATATTCCTCCACAATTGTGGCTGTGCCGTTATGGTTTTCCACAACCACTGCGGCAAATTCAATAATTTCATCTCTTGCGTATTCCAGGCCCGTGGTCTCCGTGTCAAACAGAAACAACCGGTCATATTGGGAAAATAATGTTTCAAAGTCCGCCATAACTTAACTCCAAAGCTCTTTTAAATTTGCTTTTTTCTTCTCGCTCCAAGCCGTAAACCTGGGCAAATGCCCGGGCATAGGCAACCGCGCCCTCCGGGATGCCTTCCTTTAATTCCACCTCTACCTCGCAAAGCGGCTGCTGCCTGCCGCCGCCTGTCAGCACACCCTCATCCAGGGCAAGCTCCACCGTGCAGTCCGGACAGACCACCACCTTTGTGTGCCGGGTGAACCTTGCGCCGCACACCGCCACCAATCCGGCGGTAGGCAAGTCGACACCGCTTAGTTTACATAACTCCGGAATGGCTGATTCTATCTTATCCTGCATCACTTCAAATTCCCCGCGGCCAAACTTTCCTGCCGGTGTTTTCATGGTGCATACGCAGATGTCATTTTCTCTGCGCAGTCGCAGGGTGTATTTTTTGGCAGCTAAGCTTCCCTCAGCCGTGTCATAATAGGTGGTTTCCATACGGATAACCCCCTCCGGCTGTTGCTGCTGCCGTATTTTTTCCAGCGTTTCCGGAGTTGCCCGAAATTTCAGTTCAAATTCAAAACCCATAACATCACTCCTCTTTTATTATACACCCCAACTTCTTCGGTTGCAACCACGGATTTGGGGCTTGGCAAAGAGAATAAAATAGTGTAGAATAGGTACATAATCACAAAGAAAGGAGGGTGTGTTGTGGCAATTGACCCGGAAGAATTTAAAAAACGCCGCCAGGAGCGCAAGCAAAAGCAACAAACAACCCGTCGCCGGAACCGACTGTTTCTGTTTGGCGGTATCGGTATTGCATCTGCCATTGTTTTGACCGTTGTGATCCTTCTCTGCGTTGCGCCCAAAACACCCTCTGCCCAGACCGCTTCCACCACAGAGGAGACCTATCTGCCCGACACGGTGCTGCATATGGCGTTTGCCGGCGATTTGAATGTGACAGAGCAGGTGATTGCCGCCGGCGGTGCGGAATATGACTACACCAGCACCTTTATCGATGTTGTTCCCCTGCTGGCAAATGCGGACATTGCCGCGCTGAACTTTGAGGGCAATTTCTACGGCGCGCCTTACGGCGCCGACCGCTCCGCTCCGGAGCAGATGGCAGAAGCTTTGGCAGCTGCCGGTGTAGATATGGTGCAGCTTGCCAATTCCTATTCCATTTATAAAGGAATGGACGGACTTTCCAAAACCATCAACACCCTCCGCTCTACCAAGTTAGAACCCCTTGGTGTGTATGCTTCTGCCACAGAAGCCCGTGCCGGCAAAGGCTACACCATTGCCACCGTTCAGGGCGTAAGAATTGCCTTTGTCGCCTTCACCAAGGGTATGGACGGAATGGCGTTGCCGGAGGGCAATGCCGGTTGCGTCAACCTTTTATACGAAGACTACAACACCGACTACCAAAAAGTGGATACTGACGGGGTTACCAAAATTTTAGAGGCGGTCAACCGGGAACGGCCGGATTTGACGGTGGCAATGCTCCACTGGGGCAGCGAATACAACGACAATATCAGCAAAACCCAAACCCAAATTTGCAAGCTTTTGCAAGGCCTTGGGGTGGATGCTATTTTGGGAACCCACTCCCATTACGTACAAAAAATGGAGTTTGATACCCAAACCGGCAATTTTGTAGCTTATTCTTTGGGCGATTTCTTCTCCGATGCCCAAAAATCCGGCTCGGAATATTCGGTGGTTTTGGATTTGGAAGTCACCAAAAGCGGCGCCACCGGACAAACCCAAATCACAAACTTCTCCTACACCCCCATTTTCACCGTGGCAGAAAAGGACTCCCCGCTGAAGATTATGCAAATCCGTCCTGCCGTGAAAGCCTATGAGGATAACTATTTGGGAAAAGTCTCTCCGGAAACCTATGAGGCGATGAAATATGCGCTGACCCGTATCGAGGCGCGCATCAACGAAAAATAAAAAACGCATTTTCCCCCTTTTCTTTTTCGATCATTTGTGCTAAAATAAAGACACTACAGAAAAAGGAGTGTTGGTTATGGCGCGAACATCCAACAAAGGTCAGCTGATTTTGGAATTTGTCAACCAATTTGCCAAGGAAAACGGCTACGCCCCCTCGGTGCGGGAAATCGGCGCCGCCGTTGGTCTGACCTCCACCGCCTCTGTCAGCTATCACCTGCAGCAGCTGCAGGCGAAGGGTCTTTTGCTTTCCTCTGCTGCCAAGGGCAGTAAGCGCGCCATCACGACCACCCAGCGCCCCGGTCACATCCCGGTCATCGGTGTGGTCACGGCGGGTCAGCCTATTTTGGCGTTTGAAAATATGGAAGGCACAATGCCCTGGGATGATGAGGATTGCTTTGCCCTGCGGGTCAAAGGCGACAGTATGATTGGCGCGGGCATTTTGAGCGGCGATAAAGTCGTGGTGCGTCCCCAGCCCACTGCCGAGGACGGAGAAATTGTGGTTGCACGGCTGGAAGATGAGGCAACCGTCAAGCGCCTTTCCCGCAAAAACGGGGAAATCTGGCTGCTTCCGGAAAACCCTAACTATGCCCCCATTGACGGCTCTCAGGCAGAGCTTATCGGTGTTGTAAAGGCTGTCGTCCGCGAATATTGACATTGAGCGAGGGTTTCCTCGCTCATTTTTTCTCAAAGATGCCCTGAAAACAGGAAAAAATCGGAAAAATGTTTGCTTTTTCAGTGCAAGTGTGCTATACTATTTGGGCATTATTGAAAGATATGTTAAAAAATTAAAATTTCAGCAGAAAAATCTGCTGGTAAAAGAAGAAAGGGGTAAATCCAAGATGTCTCATAAGTATGTTTATCTGTTTACTGAAGGCAACGGCAAGATGCGCGAGCTGCTGGGCGGCAAGGGCGCAAACTTGGCTGAAATGACCAACATCGGTCTGCCTGTCCCCCAGGGCTTCACCATTTCCACCGAAGCCTGCACCAAGTACTACGAAGATGGCCGCAAGATCAATGACGAGATCAAGGCTGAAATTATGGAGTACGTGGAGAAGATGGAAGGTATCACCGGCAAGAAGTTCGGTGACCTGAACAATCCTCTGCTGGTCTCCGTCCGTTCCGGTGCCCGTGCATCTATGCCCGGCATGATGGACACCATTTTGAACCTGGGTCTGAACGAGCAGGTTGTGGAAACTATGGCTGCAAAGTCCGGCAATGCCCGTTGGGCTTACGACTGCTACCGCCGCTTCATCCAGATGTACTCCGACGTGGTTATGGAAGTCGGTAAGAAGTACTTCGAGGAACTCATCGACAAGATGAAGGAAGCTAAGGGCGTTACTCAGGACGTGGACCTGACTGCTGACGACCTGAAGGAGCTGGCTAACCAGTTCAAGGCTGAGTATAAGAACAAGATCGGCAAGGAATTCCCCACCGATCCCAAGGAGCAGCTGATGGGCGCTGTTGAGGCTGTTTTCCGCAGCTGGGACAACCCCCGTGCAAACGTTTACCGTCGTGACAACGATATTCCCTACTCCTGGGGTACCGCTGTTAACGTGCAGATGATG
>JAZRHG010000045.1:0-11003 GCA_045644625.1 Faecousia sp. | reverse complement strand
CGGCACCAAGGTGCTGACCTTCAAGATTGTACCCAAGGCAGCAAGTATTAACAAACTCACTGCCAAGAGCAAGGCAATTGCTGTTAAGCTGAACCGGGTGACAACCCAGAGCACCGGTTATCAAATTCAGTACAGCACCAGCAGTAAGTTCACCTCCGCCAAGACGGTGACTGTGACCAGCTACAAGACAAGCAGCAAGACAATTTCTGGCCTGAAAAAGGGCAAGAAATACTATGTCCGGGTGCGTACCTACAAGACCGTTGGCAAGACAAAATTCTACTCCGCCTGGAGTTCTGCCAAGTCCGTCAAGACCAAATAACAAAGAAGAGAGAACGTTGGGAGACACTTCGTAAAGAAGTGTCTCCCAATTTCCTTTTTACATAAAAATTGACACTTTCGGTTTGAAAGTGTCATAGCGGGTTATATGCTTTAAAATAATACCCATTTCAAAGATAATATAATGCGTGATATTGTGAGACAGGTCTCACAGTGATATTTTGTTTTAAAACATAGTGATATTGAAACTTGCAGTTTCAGTGATATTATATTCGCCCCAAACTGGCGAAGCGAATATAACTTGGGCGAAGCCCAAATATAACTGTGCAGCAATATAACTCGCCTGTGGCGAATATAACTGAGGCACACTTCCTTTTTGGAGTGTGCCTCTTGCGGCTCTCTTTTTATCTATCTTTTAGATATTTTCATTTTTTCGGAATTGGGCGGGGGATACACCGCAGTATTTGGAAAAGATACGGGAGAAATATAAGGCATCTTCGTATCCGCAGGCGAGGGAAATCTCTCCCACAGACAAATCCGACTGCAGCAAAAGCTGCTGCGCCTTTGAAATACGGCGCTGCAAAATGATATTTTTCGGCGGCGCGCCGTAATGTTTGTTAAATATGGCAATAAAGCGGGGCGGGGTGTAGCCATAGCTTTTTGCCAAGTCCTGAATGGAAATATCCTCGCAGAAATGCGCCTGCAGATAATCATAGGCAGACTGTAAGGGCGCAGTTTGTGTTTGCACACTTTCGCCTGCCAAATACCACAAATCCAAAATGTAATGGGTTGCCTCTGCATCTGGTGTGTGGGTGAAAGCAAAGCCGTTTTTGGATAATGCGGAAATGTTTTCTGCGATGCGGGAGCAATCCTGCACAACAAGCGGTTCTTGGGGGAATTCTGGATTGACCTGTGTTTGCAATTTAGCCATTACAAATGCAGCAGGCTCCAAGACTTTTTGAAAAATGGGGGTGTTGGGCGGCAAAACCACAAGATTGTTTTCCTTTGCGGTATATGCGACACCATCTTCTGTTTGATACTGCAGGCAGCCACTTTTTACGGCAATCAGCACGTGGCAATCGTAAGAACAATTTTCGGAAATAAAGGCGTTTTTATCATCATAATAGGCAAAAAGGGTAATTTCCGGCGGTAAAAGCTTCTCCACGCGCATGCCTCCCAAACGGTTAATTTTATCCATATTATAAAAAACTTTCAGCAAAATGTCAAACCATATTCATATTGTTCTGCGTGGAATAATGTGCTATAATAAGCACAAAGGAAGTGGTGAGATTGCAGCAGCATATTTTGCAAACAACCCGAAAGTACGTTTTGGAAATTATGGCAGCCAACGATGCTGCCCACGATATGGCGCACATTGACCGCGTGGTCAAAACTGCCCGCATTTTGGCGGAGCAAACAGGTGCGGACCTGTTTCGCGTCCAAATGCTTGCGCTGCTGCACGAATTGGAGGACGATAAGCTTGCCTCCAATGTGGGTAGTAGCTCCGTAGAAACGATGCTTTTGCAAATACAACTACGCCAGGAAGATATTGCATTTCTTCTTATGGGAATTCCCTATATTTCCTACCGGAAATATCCCAAACTGGATGAAAATGTCCCTTTGGAAATTCGCATTGTGCAGGATGCGGACCGGATGGATGCTATGGGCGCGGTGGGGATTGCCCGCACCTTTGCCTACGGCGGCGCAAAGGGCAGGGATCTTCGGGAAAGTCTGCAGCATTTTGATGAAAAGCTACTGACGCTTTATGATTTGCTCACTGTGCCGGAGGCAAAAGAAATGGCAAAAAGCAGACACGAATTTTTAAAGGCATTTTATCACCAATTTACAGAAGAAACTTGCCAAAAAGCGGATTTGGATTTATAATAGGACAAAAGGCAGGTGCTTAATAACAATGAAGGCATGGAAACATTTTGTGACCATTACCCGCCACCGCTTGCTGGTGTGTCAAGGGTGTTTTAAGATAGGTTTATATTGGCAGGGGCTAACCCACGATTTATCCAAATACGCGCCCACGGAATTTTGGAACGGCGCCAAATTCTATCAGGGCACACGCAGTCCCAACAATGCTGAGCGGGAAACCAAGGGCTACAGTGAGGCCTGGATGCACCACAAGGGGCGTAATCCCCACCATTATGAGTACTGGACGGATATGAACCTGCAGACCCGGACCTATGAGTCTGTTCCTGTCCCAAGAAAGTACCTGGCGGAAATGATTATGGACCGCAGAGCAGCCTGCAAAGTGTACCAGGGCGAGAATTACACCGACGCATCGCCTCTTGCCTACCTGCAAAAAAGTAGGGAGAAGGACTTGATGCACCCGCAGACGAAACAGGAGCTGACCTTTATCCTGACGATGCTGCAGGATAAGGGTGAAAAGGAGATGTTCCAGTATTTGCGCCAGCACGTATTAAAGGGCAAGCCTTTTCCCTGGGAAGAAAACGTATAAAATCGGCAAAGCGGGATAAGCTACCAATATTCCGCGGGAAAATTGCAAGAAATGGAAAAAAACACTTGACTTTTTCCCGCGCTTGAGTATAATAAGTTTCGTGCTTGTCACATAGAGGATTAGTGTAACGGTAGCACACCGGACTCTGACTCCGTTTGCGGGGGTTCGAATCCCTCATCCTCTGCCAGAAAAATGGGAACACCATTCGGTGTTTCCATTTTTCTTTTGCAGAGGAATGAGGGTTCGAACCGATAGCAGTGCAACTGTCCAGTGGACAGTTGCGGCAACCAGTTCGAAAACTGGTTGCTACCTTAATTTTCTTTCGCCAGCGAAAGAAAATGCAAATCGAATCCCGCATCCTCTGCTAACTATTGCTATTTCTCGTTTTATACAATATAATGTTTTTACTAAGTCACAGTTTGTAACTCTTGGAGGAACTCTATGCAACTTAATGATATTTTTTCATCCGGGATGGTCTTTGCCGCAGGGCGGCCTGTTCGCATCTACGGCACCGGGGAGGGCAGCGCCACAATCACCTTTGCGGGCGTAACACGCAAAGTCACCGCACAAAGCGGTCAATGGTACACCGAATTTCCCGCAATGGAATACGGCGGACCTTATGAACTGGTACTTACAACTGACAATCAGCAGATCGTTTTCGATGATATTTATGTTGGTGATGTCTATCTGTTTGCAGGCCAGTCCAATATGGAGTTTACCATCAAAGGCGGCAAGGATGACCTTGCCCTTTGCGAAAGCAACGATATGTTGCGCCTGTTTTCACCCCACTGCGTGGATATGAATAATTTCCTAAATCCGTCCCTTGGCTGGGTCAAAGCGGAAATCGACACTGCGCCGGAATGGCCCTCCATAGCCCACTTTGCGGGCATTCAGCTTGCCAAAGAAAAGGGCATTGCCATCGGCATTATTGCCTGCAGTCAAGGCGCGTCTGTGATTGAAAGCTGGGTGCCGAAGGATATTTTCCGGCAGAATGGCATCATTGTCCCCCTGGAAGAGAAAACAGAGGACCATCGGTTAGAGCCCTACAGTACTTGGAACGAAAACGGGTTACTTTATGCGTATATGCTCCGCCAAGTGATACCCTTTGCCCTTACGGGAGTGGTTTGGTATCAGGGAGAAAGTGACACCTCGGTTGCAGAAGCTAAGGTGTATGGGCAAGAGCTTGCTATCCTGGTCGACAGCTGGCGCAAGGATTTTCAGAATCCGGAGCTGCCCTTTGTGGTTATCCAAATTGCCGATTTTGATAAGGAGGCCGGCAATCCCGGCTGGCGTATGGTCCAGCAGGCGCAATATGATATTCAATTCAATGTACCCAATGTAAAAACCGTCATTTCTGCCGATGTTTGCTGCAGCGATGACATACACCCGCCCCAGAAATATGCATTGTCCCAAAGATTGGCAAAAGTACTTTTGGAAGAATGAAAAAAGACCGCAATATGCGGTCTTTTTTTATGCGCGTTTGTTCTTTTGATATTGCAGTGGCGTTTGTCCAAACCTTTGGCGGAAGATGCAAATAAAGCGGGAGCAGTCGGAAAATCCGGAGCGGTCACAGGCATCGGTTACCGAGCTGCCTTCCAACAGCAATTTTTGCGCATAGGAAAGCTTCAAAGCCTCCACATATTTGTGCGGGGAAACCTGCAGGTTTTTCCGGAACAGGCGGTTTAAGGTAGAGCAGCTTAAATGGGTGGCATCTGCAATATCCTGAATGTTCCGAATGTCCAGAAAATGATTGTGAATGTGTTCCAAAATCTCCTGCATATTTCCGGACATTGCTGGATGCTCCGGTGTCCGTTTGTTTTTTGCTTCAGACAGGAAAGTCAGCAAGCGAAAGAAACAATATGTTCTTGTTAGCTCGTGCCTGTTGGTTTCTGCCGCATTGAACTGATACAGAATATCTAAAAGTTCTTCCCGTTTTTTATCACCGAAGCGGTAAAAACTTTGAAAATCCTTTTGGGCGGTGAAAGAGAACAGGGGAGAAGTCTCATCGCAGCTTACCCAAAAACAAAAATTCTCGTGGAGCTGCATTTTATTACTGATGCAAATATGCACCTGGCCGGGTTTGGAAATAATCACATCCCCTTTTTGCACCGGATATAGCTTGTCGTTTACCAAAAATGACACATCTCCGGAAATATTTACATAGATTTCCAAGCTGTCGTGAATATGAGGTGGTTCGGATGCCGGGTCCCTTGGGCGATACTGCCGCGTCTGATATTCAAAATGGTATTGAAACTCCGGAATTTGAAGCTTATGCAGTTCGATATTTTGGGATTGGCTCATAGCGGCGCTCCTTGATTGAAAATTCATATTTATTGAGCGAAATTACATAGAAATGCGAATTTACATATTATATTATAATCTTAGCAAACCGTTTTGTAAAGATGCTTTAACCAATAGTTAGGAGGGAGCAATTTTGAATATCTTGGCATTATTAGCCCACCCGGACGATGTGGAGTGTATTTGCGCCGGCACACTGCTGAAGTACAAGCAAGCAGGTCACAACATCTTTATCGCCCTGACCACCTCCGGAAATACCGGCGCCAATCACATTGATAGTCGGGAGGAGATTATGAACATCCGGGAGGCTGAGCAGATGAAAGCGGCTGAATACCTGGATGCACAGGTGATGTTCCTGCGCTATGAGGACGAGAGCCTGTTTGACACTGCGTTTTCCCGCCGTTCGGTGCTGACGGCTATCCGTTGGGCAAATCCCGATGTGATCATCACCCACAACCCCCGCGACCTTTCCACTGACCATAATATGACCTCTCGTCTGGTTACGGCGGTGCTGCCTTATGTTGGGGACAAGCAGGCATTTGCGGACTTGCCCCCCATCCACAAGAAACCTCACGTGTTTTTTGAGGGCAAGAAGTGCTTTGTGGACATCACAGCGCAAATGGAAACCAAAATGAAGATGCTCTGCTGCTATGAAAGTCAGATTGACTGGATGGCAACGTTCCACCCGGATAAGGATTTCACAGAGCAAATAGAATCCACGGCCAGAATGTACGGCCATTGGTGCGGTGGCGGGGTAGATTATGCAGAAGGCTTTGATGCCTATAAAACCGCTGGACAAATTGCAGACTATCGTCTGCTGCCCTAAGGAGGTGCAGGTATGAACATATTAGCCGTATGCGCCCATCCGGATGATTTGGAAGTGTTCTGCGCAGGAACGCTGATTAAATATCATCAGGCGGGGCATAAGATTTTTATTGCCTTGACCACCTCCGGAAACACCGGTTCCAATCAAATTCCCTGTAAATATGAAACAGCCCGTGCCCGTGAACAGGAACAGTTAAATGCCGCTTCTTATATCGATGCCCAGGTGCGGTTTATGCGCTTCGATGACGAAGGCTTGCAGGATAGTCCCGAAACCCGCCGCGCAATGCTGACCACCATCCGTTGGGCAAATCCGGACATTATTTTCGTCAATCCGCCCGCTGACGGCTCTACCGACCATAGCAATACCAGCGAACTGTTGGTGCGTGTGATTTTGAGCGCCGGCGGACGGCATCACAATAGCGATTTGCCGCCCATTGATAAAAAACCGCAAATCTTCTATTTCTCCAGTGCAGGCAATATCGAAAATATGCCCCGTGCCTATGTGGATATTTCCGATGTGATTGAAATCAAAAAGAAAATGCTTTATTGCCACGAAAGCCAGTACGTCTGGATGCAGGAATTTTTAGAAGGCGATTTTTGCGACAGTATGCTCCACAATAGCCGCATTTTGGGCGTTCAGGCTGGTTGCCAATACGCAGAGGGCTTTGTTGCGCTGAACTTTGCAGGCTACCGCGGCGACTACCGGCTGCTGCCATAAGGAGGAATGTATATGAATATTCTTGCACTGATGGCACATGCCGATGACGCAGCTTTTTTCTGCTTAGGTACCTTGGCGAAATATAAAGCTGCAGGACATAACATTTTTATTGCCGTTGCCACGGGTGCAGAAGTGCCTTGGGGCGCAGCGGAACTGGGTGCACAGACCCGATTGTTGGGCTTTGAAGAAGGCGCGGTTCGGGATGATATGATTGCCCGTCCCGCCGCCCTGACTGCCATGCGTTGGGCAAATGCAGATATTATCATTACCCACGCACCTTGGGATGCCGACGGTGACCACGCCGTTACCGCCAAGCTGGTAATGGACAGCTTGCTGATTGTGGGCGGAAAGCTGCACCCGGCAGATTTGCCGCCCATTGATAAGCAGCCGCACCTGTTCTACGCCGATACCCATTCCGGCAGCAGCCTGGAAAACCGCTATACCCAAAAGCTTACCAGAACCACCGACCAGACCTTCTATATGACCCCCGGTGTCCGCTCCAACGATTGGGCAGAGCCGGAAGCTTATGTGGATATCACGGACTTTATGGCTCAGAAAAATGCGGTTTTGCAGAAAAATGCAGACCTTGCGGCGCTGGCACAGGCGCAAAGCCGTATCCGCGGCATCCAAATGGGCGTGCAATACGCAGAAGCCTTTACCGGCCATCGTATGATCGGCCATGTTGCAGACTACCGTCTGCTGCCTTAAGGAGGTGTAGCTATGAATGTATTAGCCATTGGCGCCCATCCGGACGATTTTGAATTTATGTGCAGCGGTACGCTGCTGAAATGCCGGGACCGGGGCGATAATATCTTTGCGGTTTTGACAACTTCCGGAAACACCGGATCCAACATCATTCCCACCAAGGAAGAAACGGCAGCTATTCGCGAAGCAGAACAGCTTGCTTGCTGTGAACATTACAAGGCGCAAACCAAATTCCTGCGTTTTGACGATGAGGGACTTTTGGACACACCGGAAAGCCGCCAGGCGATGCTGGATGCCATCCGCTGGGCGAATCCGGACCTGATCCTGTGTAATCCCCCTTGGGATCCTTCTCCGGACCACGGCATGACCGGCAAGCTGGTCACCGCAGTTTTGCCGGATCTTTTAAGTGAATTAAAAGAATCTCAATATCCTGCTATGAAGAAAATGCCCAGTGTGTTTTTCTACTCCCAGGAAACACTGGTGGACAGCACAGCAGATATTTATGTGGATGTCACTGAGCAGATTCCGGAAAAAATCGAGATGGTCAAGTTATATAAGAGCCAGTTTGACTGGATAGCGGATGTTTCCGGAAGCGCAGATGCTTTTTTAGGCTCTGTAAAACGTCGCTGCCGTTATGAAGGCATCCAGGCAGATTGCGATTACGCAGAAGGCTTTGTTGCTCACTTAATGTTGGGTTATGCCCCCAATTACAAATTACTACCATAAAGGAGCGAAGATATGAATATTTTAGCTTTTGGTGCCCATCCCAGTGATGTGGAAAGTATGTGCGGCGGAGCACTTTTGAAATACCGCCAGCAGGGGCATAATATTTTTATTGCAGTCACTACTTCCGGAAATATCAGCTGCAAAGAGGCAACTTCCCGTGAAGAGGCGGCAAACATTCGTGAACAGGAGCAGCTGACCGCTGCCAAGTTATATGATGCTCAGGTGCGTTTCCTCCGCTTTGATGAGGGCGGTGTACAGGATACCCCGGAGGCACGCCGCGCATTTCTCACAGCCATTCGCTGGGCAAACCCGGATGTGATTTTGTGCTGCCCTCCCTGGGATACCAATATTGACCGCGGCCTGACCGGTCGCTTGATTACTCAGGTGATTCTGAGTGTTGGCGGCAAGCAGCACCCCGCTGATCTGCCTCCCATTGCCAAGACTCCGCAGATCTTCTTCTTTGATATTCCCGGCGGTATCGGCTTCCAACCGGAGGTCTATGTGGATACCACTGAAACAATGGAAACAAAATTGGAATCGCTGAAGGTTTATCAGAGTCAGGGGGCAGAACTGGAAGAGCACATCCGCGCACTGGGCTTGTACCGCGGTCACCAGACGGCTTACAAGTACGCAGAAGCCTTTGTCAGCCACAAAATGTATGCGTTTATGTCAAATCCCCGTATGCTTCCTTAAATACACAACCCCCACCCCGCCTGAGGGTGGGGGTTTGATATTGAAAAGTGGCGTAAAATATGGTACGATAATAAAAAATTCGGAGGGGTTTTTATGGAAAAGTTGTGTTTCGGACTTCTTAGTACATCTTCCATTGCACCGCGGTTTTTGGCAGCGCTGCGGCAAACCGGCAGGGGAGAGGCAGTAGCCCTTTCCTCCCGCAGCCTGGAAAAGGCGCAGGAAAAGGCTGCCCAGTGGAACATTCCTAAAGCATACGGCAGCCATCAGGAATTGTTGGATGATAAAGATGTAAACATCGTTTATATTTCCAATGTCAATTCGGAACATTATCCTTGGGCAAAGCAGGCGCTGGAGTGCGGGAAACACGTGATTTGCGAAAAACCCTGCACCACCAACGAGAAACATACCCGTGCGCTTTATGCCCTTGCGAGGGAAAAAGGTCTTTTCTTTATGGAGGCGGAAAAAATGCTGTTTTTGCCGGCGTTGCAGACGGTGAAGGACAGACTCCCGGAATTGGGGCAAATTCATATGGCAGAGCTGAGCCACAGTTTTCCCGGCTCTTATAACGGCTGGATGTATGACTTATCCGCCGGTGGCGGTCCGCTGCTGTCCAGCGGAATTTATGCGGTGCATCTTGTTTTGTGGCTGTTTGGGGAAATTGCAGATATTCGCGGCGTGAAGAGTACCTTGGAAAACGGCGCAGAGTGGCAGTATATTCTTACTGGCAGCACCAAATCCGGCGTGTTATTCTCTGCGAAAAATTCTACCCGGGCAGTGTTGGATAACACGGCAAGAATATTTGGCGAAAACGGCTATGTGGAAATTCCCGAATACTGGAAGGCGAGAAAAGCCATATTTTATAGAAAGGGCAAAGAGCCGGAGGCAGTAGAATTCCCTTGTGAATATGAGCTTTCGTATGAAGTGGAGCATATCGCAGATTGCTTCGCAAAGCGCTTGCTTGCAAGTCCGGTAATCACCGAGGAGTTGTCGGTGGAGGGCATCCGCGCGTTGGAGCAGGTTAAGAAACTGTGGTTATCCTGAAGTTTCTACCCCTTTGTTTTTTACAAGAATTTTACAACACAGGCAATTGATTCTTATAAAAAACAATGATATAATCATAAAGGTTGTAACATTACATAGAAAAATTTATGGAGGATACATATGGAATTATCCATTTCCTATTTTTGGAGTCAAATGGTTGCAAACCCGCTTCTGATGGTTGCGGTGTTTTTGACATTAGGTGTTATCTTGGTCAATGGTTGGACAGATGCACCGAATGCCATTGCCACCTGTGTAGTTACCCGTTGTATGTCTGACCGCGCAGCCATTATTATGGCAGCAATCTTTAACTTCTTGGGTGTTTATGTGATGACGCTCATTAACGCCACTGTTGCCGAAACCATCACGAAAATGGTAGATTTTGGAACAGACCCCAAGGAAGCCATTGTTGCCTTAAGTGCGGCAATGTTTGCCATTGTTACCTGGGCCACCGTTGCCTTTGTCTTTGGCATTCCCACCAGTGAGAGCCATGCGCTGATTGCAGGTCTGTCCGGTTCTGCTATTGCACTTCACGGCAGCTTTGCCGGTGTGAACCCCGGCGAATGGGTGAAGGTGCTTTACGGCATTGTGATCTCTGTTACCTTGGGCTTTGGCTTGGGCTGGCTGGTTTGCAAGCTGGTCACTAAAATTTTCTACAATGTAGAACGCCACAAGACCGAGCCGATTTTCAAGTACGCACAAATCGGCGGTGCTGCTTACTCTGCATTTATGCATGGCGCGCAGGACGGACAGAAGTTTATGGGTATCATAATTCTCTGCCTGTTTATGTCTCAGGGTCAGGAAATTCCCAAGGGAATGGAGCCTGCAAGCTGGATTATGATTTTGTGCGCGGTGATTATGGGTCTGGGTACTGCCATTGGCGGTAAGAAGATTATCAAATCCGTGGGTATGGATATGGTCAAATTAGAGAAGTATCAAGGCTTCTCTGCTGACTTATCCGCCTCCACATCTTTGCTGCTTTGCTCCATTTTGGGCTTGCCTGTTTCTACCACCCACGCAAAGACCACTGCGATTATGGGTGTTGGCGCTGTGAAGAGCATTAAGGCTATCAACCTCAATGTGGTTAAGGAAATGTGCCTGACTTGGGTGCTGACCTTCCCCGGCTGTGGTATCATTGGATTTTTAATGACAAAACTCTTTATGTGGATATTTTAATTAGAAAGGAAATTAACTATGGCTAAGCAAGACCGTTACTATTACGAAAACTATCTGCAGGCTGCAGACTGCTGCTGCAAT
>JAZRHG010000044.1:0-9186 GCA_045644625.1 Faecousia sp. | reverse complement strand
TTGATGGTACGGAAGCCAACACCGGGCAGGTCCTGCAGCTGAGCTTTCAGCATAGCCTTCTTCTCACGCAGAGTCTTCAGAACCATAGGCAGCTTACGGCCCTGTGCAACAGCAACTGCACCGGACAGTTCGTTCATACGCATATTCACGCCAACGATGGAACGGTTACCAACCACAACGCCGGTACGGGAGGGCTTGTGACCCTGATCGTGGTAGCCAAATGCACGCTCGTACAGAGTCTCATCGGAGCAGCCAACGAAACCGCCGTCGCCGGTGGTGATGGTCTTAAAGACGTTCAGGGAGTATGCGCCCATATTGCCGATGGTGCCGCAGGCCTTGCCCTTGTAGGAAGCGCCAACAGCCTGGCAGCAGTCCTCAATCACATACAGATTGTGCTTCTTGGCAATTTCCATAATCTTGTCCATCTTGCAGGGGTTACCCAGCATATGGACAGGCATAATAGCCTTGGTGCGGGGAGTGATCAAAGCCTCGATCTTGTCGGGATCGATGGTCAGAGAATCGTCGATCTCCGCCAAAACGGGAATTGCATTCATCATTGCGATGGTGGAAATAGAAGCGATAAAGGTGTAGCCGGGAACGATAACCTCGTCACCCATACCGATACCCAGCGCTGCCAGGCAGCACATCAGAGAACCGGTACCGGAGCTGGTTGCAACCACGTACTTGTGGCCTAACTGTGCAGCCATTTCCTTTTCAAAAGTAGCAACCTTGCCCTGGAAGCCATCCACGCCCACTGCACCGTAACGGAACAGCGCACCTGCGTTGATAACATCCATTAATTCTTTCTTTTCTTCTTCGCCGAAGACATAAGATCCAGGACCGCCAGCCATAGTAATTACCTCCAAAATAAAATAATTTGTTTGCAGTCGGCGTTTCCGACCGCCGTTTTGTTTAGTTTGTTTAGCTATTTACGCGTAGGTTCTATATAATAATACAGTATTCTATATTCTTTGTCAATCCACGAAATATACAATTTTACTCCAATTTTGGCACAAAAATGAAAATAAAAAAAATAATAGTTGCCAACGCTTGTGTTTTCTGTTATACTAAACAAAAACTAAACATTCTAAGCAACATTCGTTAGAATTGGAGGTCTTGACCTTGAGTAAAAAGGTAACCATACGGGAAATTGCCCGTTTGGCCGGTGTCTCCCCCAGTGCAGTATCCTTTGCCCTGAACGGAAGAGAAGGCATCAGCCCGGATACACGCCGGAAAATACTCAACATCGTCCGCCAAATGGACTATCAGCCCAAAAAGAAGGCAAACGAATACCCCCTCTCCTCTATCCGGCTGGACCGCATAGCCGTGATTTTCCACAGAGACATTATGCCTATGGATATGCTGTTCTACACAGAACTAAACACCATTGTGATGAAGGAATGTACGGCAAACGGCATTGATATGTTGGTCACGCAGGTGCAGATTGTGGACGGCGAGCCCAAGCTGCCCAACTGCCTGATTTACCGTGAGGTGGACGGTGTGCTGGTTTACGGTGATATCAGCCGCACCTATTTGGAGCGGATTAAGGCTTTGGACATTCCGGTGGTGGAGCTGGACAGCAGCCGCAGCTATGAGGGGCAGTTGGCAGTTCGTGTAGATTACCGCCAGTCCGCGTATCTTGCAATCTCCTATTTGATTGATTTGGGGCATCGGGATATTGCCTTTATCGGCAACGAGGAACTTCACGATTTTAATCTGCAGGTTTTCAGCGGTTTTCAGGATGCCATATCCGCAGCCCGTTATCCGCTGGATTTAAGCCGCGTGCAATTAAATGTTCGGGATAAGCAGTCCGTTTATACTGCCGTGGATGCCCTGCTTGCCTCCACAACCCGTCCCACCGCCATTTTCTGTGCAACAGATTTATATGCCATTTTTGCCATGGAATATTTAAAGAAGAAGGGTTTGAGAATTCCCGAAGACATTTCAATTATCGGCATAGACGATATTGAAACCTCCGCCTTTACCACCCCGGCGCTGACCACTATGCAGGTAGACCGGGAGGAGTTGGGCCGTCAGGGTTTTGCGCTGCTGATGAAATGCATCGACAAAGACCCCACCGCAGAAAGCATTGTTTTGGAGCCCACACGGCTAATCCGCCGTGGAAGCACAATGGAAAAGACATAACCCCCTGCTTGTTATGGTATAAAACAAAAACTACCCGAAGAAGAGAAGATAAAAGCTCTCTTTCGGGTAGTTTTTCTTATATAGTGATATTCTGTGCTAAACGCACAGAGTGATATTTCCCTTTTGGGAAGTGATATTGAAACCTTACGGTTCAGTGATATTTTATTCGTCATAAACTGCCAAAGGCAATATCACTTGTCACAAGACAAATATAACTGCGAAGCAATATAACTCACCTCCGGCGAATAAAGCTGGCCAAGTGCCCTTAGAAACACTTGGCCTATGCTCCCGGAATTTTCTGTTTATAAGGGTTTGATACGCCAGGTTTCGATATGGCTTGCCTGAGCACCCGGCGCCAGGGTGCAGCGGGTACCTAAAGTTTCCAGTTCTAAGAACCGGTCATTCATATATACCTCAAAGTTGCAGCCTTTATCCGAATAATCCCCATCGGGCTTTGTATCAAAGCGGATTTCCAGCTGCTGACCTTTACTTTTCAGCACAGCAGGGGCAACCGCCAAACCGAGACCCATCTTAAAATATCCATCAAGGGGCGCGTGTTTCACTGACAGGCTTTCCCGCGAAAAGTGCACTCTGGGATCGTGGAGGTTGGTATCGTTCCACAGAGAAACCGTACGACTGGGCCAGAAACCTCTCCCGGCAGGCGGGAACGGAATTTCTGCCTCGCCGCCGTCTAAGGTATTGACACCCCAAAGCGCCCAGGTTCTTTCTTCGTTTGCCAGATTTTCAATGTGATGCTCCAGCTTGATTTCGCCATCGCAGAATGTAATGCCAATGGACTTGCGCACCTGCAAAAGCGGGTCCGGATTTTGTGTCAGCCAAACACCGTTTTCCTGCAGAGTGTATGCAACGGGGTCATTGTCCGGCGCATAGCTGTTATCCGTTTCCGGAGACAGCCAAAACCGGTGACCGCCACGCAGTCGCCATCCGCCCTCGGCGGTAAAGCCGTCGGAGCAGTCGGCGCTCTGCACATAAAACAGATTTTCCATTCCTACACAGGAAAGATGCACAATACGCAGACCAAATTCCAGCGCAACGCCAACCTGCGCATTGCCGTCTGTGAGCCAAAGCACCTCGCCCCAAGGTTCCGCGCTTTCAATCCAATGTTTCATAAGAATTCCCCCTATATAAATATTACTTAAACTATAACATCCGACAAACCGGATGTCAAGACAGGTTGCCAGGGATAAAAAGGTTGCAATTCTTCCGCTTTATGTGTATACTGAGTCTCGGTTGTATCAGAAAAGAAAGGGGTTCTTATTTATGATTTCCGGATATCCCATTTGGGTCGTGCTTTTAATTGGCTGCGGTGTGTTTCTGGCATCCTTTGTAGACGCCATTGGCGGCGGTGGCGGTATTATCTCTGTGCCGTCGTATCTGCTGGCAGGTATTCCTGCCCATTTGGCTTTGGGTACCAACAAATTATCCTCTACCTTAGGCACCATTGCGTCTGCCGCCCGTTTTAGCAAAAACGGCTTTGCCGACTGGGGACTTGCCATTGCGTCCATTGTGCTTGCCATCATCGGCGGCTATATCGGCACAAGCCTGCAGCTGATGGTAGACGAGAATATTCTAAAGTACTTATTGCTTTTGGTGCTGCCTGTGGCAGCGGTGGTGCTGTGGAAGCAGAAAAAACTGCCGGAAACCAAAGAAGAAATGCCTACTTGGAAACGGCGTGCTATCGTATGGACAGCCTCCTTTGTTTTGGGCGCTTATGACGGTTTTTACGGACCCGGCACCGGTACATTTTTGCTCCTCATCTTCTGCAACTTTGCCAAAATGGATGTACGTACCGCCTCCGGCAATGTGAAACTGGTAAATCTGGCATCCAATATCGGCGCGGTGGTTTCCAGTTTGCTGGCAGGCAAGGTGCTGATTGGAATGGGTATTGTCACCGCCCTTTTCTCCATTGCCGGTCACTATCTCGGCGCAGGACTGACTATCAAAAACGGCTCGAAAATCGTCCGTCCCGTGATCCTCATTGTGATTGGTCTATTGGCAATTAAGGTTATTACCGAACTGGCAGGTATTGCGTGATCGCTTTTGAAGTTCCGAGATCTTTATAATCTCGGAACTTTTATGCTTTGCGGGAGTTTTTGTGGTTTTGGCTTGATTTTCATTGCCGTGTGTGCTATATTGCCTTTTGAGGTGAGTGATATGAAGCTTACGGATATTGATAAGAATTTCAAACTTAAAACTTCCCTGCCATTTGACGATGTGCAGTACTATAACTGCGAGGAAGCACCCTTCAAAATTTACGGTGTTTTCAAAGAAAACGGAACATTTCGCAGAATGCCGGAGGATGTTGCAAAATCTGTCAGCGAGGGTGTTTATTTCTTACATACCCACACCGCCGGCGGACGCATTCGTTTCCAAACCGACAGCGACTATATTGCCATCAATGTAGATATGGGATCTTACACGCTCTCCTCCCACGGTTCTGCAACCGGCAGTGCCGGTTTTGATATCTATATGAAAGAAGAGGGCGAACTGGAATATCTCCGCACCTTTATCCCGCCTATGGAACCCTCCGGTCGTTTCGAATCCTACGTGACTTTTGTTGAAAGATCGGGCATGAAGGAACTGACCATCAACTTCCCCTCTTATGCCCCCGTTCGGCAGGTGCTGATCGGCCTGCAAAAAACAGCCAAGCTGCTCCCCCCTAACCCCTATAAATACGAAAAGCCGGTTGTTTTTTACGGCTCTTCCATCACCCAGGGCGGCTGTGCTTCCCGCCCCGGCAATACCTATACCTCTGCCGTTTGCCGCTATTTGGGCACCAACTACATAAACTTAGGTTTTTCCGGCAGCGCGCAGGGCGAAGATGCCATCGCCAATTATATCAAAGACTTGGATATGTCCGTTTTTGTGTATGACTATGACCACAACGCACCGGAGCCTGAAGATTTGCAGCGGACCCACAAGCGGATGTTTGATATCATTCGTTCTCACCGTCCGGATTTGCCAATACTCATAATGTCCAAGCCCAACTATCGGCTGGGACCCAAGGGTGAAAAGCGTTTGGCAATCATTAAGGCAACCTACGAGGCAGCCCTTGCCCAAGGCGATAAAAACGTTTACTTTTTAAGTGGCAAGGAATTGATGGAAATTGCCAAAAATGAGGGTATGGTGGAAAACACCCACCCCAATGATTTGGGTATGTACTCCATGTCCAGAGCCGTGGAAAAAGTGCTTAGAAAAATTTTACCTTAAAGAAAGAGGTTATAAAAAATGGAACTGAAAAACAAAAAAATTGCATTTTTAGGTGACAGCATCACCGAAGGTTGTTGCATCGACAATATCGAAAATGTCTATTGGAAGCGGATTGGTCGTGAGGCCGGTTGCGAAGTTTACGGCTACGGCATCAGCGGCACCCGAATCTCCCGCAGCCAAAGACCCTCCAAAAACACCAGAGATGACCTGTATTTCAAGTCCCGCCTGCCGGAAATGATTGACGATGCAGATATCGTGGTTGTATTTGGCGGCACCAATGACTGCGGTCACGGTGATGCCCCCATCGGCAAAATGGAGGACCGGACCGATGACACCTTCTACGGCGCTATCCACAACTTGATTACCGCCTTGCAGGAAAAGTATCCCAAGGCGCAGCTGGTGTTTATGACCCCCAGCAGACGGGACGAGGAGCCCTGGGATTACATCGATTATGAAGGCAACAAAACCCCGCGTTACCTGCCGGACTATGTGGCTATCATCAAAGAAGTGGTCACATCCCGTGGCATTCCTGTGTTTGACCTGTATGAGGCATGGGACTTTAAGCCGGAAATTCCGGAGAATGTAAAAAAATATATCCCCGACGGTCTGCATCCCAGTGAAGAAGGTCACGATATGATTGCACGGCATTTGAAGGGCTTTTTAGAAACACTTTAAGCAAGCAAAAACGCCACCAAAAGGTGGCGTTTTTTTATTTGATAAATTTGATTTTGGAGAGCATAAGGTTTCCAAATTCCGTGCCGTTTTCTGTGGTGCAAATCTCACCAAACATATAAAGGCCCAAGCTTTGGATTTCGGGAAGCTCACCGGTAATGGACTTGAGACCTGCACAACCGAATATAATTGTGTTCTCATCGTCGTTATAGAAATCCAACACTGCGGGATAGACCTCTTCCGGCTTTACATAGCGGGCAAGCATTTGATGTGTCAAATCTCTGCCGCTACGGACATTTAACCCATCCCAAGACAGGTGTGCATTGATGCCTTGCATATCTGATATGGTGAAGTGTTCAAAATCATCTATTGAAAATTCCCATATCTGTTTCTGTCGATCCAGCCAGCACTTGGCATTCACACTGTCAATGGTCTTTACAATGCGGGGATTCTTCTCGTCAAAATCCACCGTCACTGTCCCAATAATATTTTGGTGAATATTGGCGGTTTCCACCTGCACCTCACAGTCATCATCAATCAGCAACACACTTGCCTGTCCGCCGCCGGCAATCAAACCGCCTATACTGCCGTCCATAGCCGCACCGCCGCCAACAATGGGGCAGTTCAGCTTCTGGGAAAGCTGGGAAATAAAGGTGTTTTCACCACCGGCATTGCCAAACAGCACAATTGCCGCCTTAAATTTTCTGTCCGGAATATTCCCCAGAATTTCTTCATAAGTGCCACTCAAAACCGCACCCTCCGGTGTAAATCCAAATTTACAAGCCGCATCCGGGCTGCAGTCCGGTTTGCCGGCAATGCCCAAAGTGGCACAGCCAAAAGCACCCATTGCCGGCTTATGTTTGGGTAAGTAAAAAATAATATCCTTCACAGCATTATCCCCTCTTGTTTTTTCTCATTATACCATACGCTGTCCTTTCTTGACAAGGCGTTATCCTTTGCTATAATAAAATTACCTTGAAAATGGTGGTATGATTATGGATAAAAAGCAGCTGCTTCGCAGCAAGAAGTTATATTTAATGGATATGGATGGCACGCTCTATTTGGGTAGTCGCCTGTACCCCTTTACCAAAGAACTGCTATCTACACTAAAAAGTACCGGCAGACGGTATTTGTTTATGACCAACAACTCCTCCAAAAGTGTGGAGGCATATATTGAAAAGCTGGATAAAATGGGTGTTGAAGCCACCCGGGAGGATTTTATGACCTCCACACAAGCAACCATTTTCTACCTGCAAAAGCATCATCCCGGTCTGAAATTTTACCTGTGTGGCACCGCTTCTATGGCAAAAGAGTTGACAGATGCAGGCATTCTACTAACTCGCAATTTAGAGGAAGTGGATGCTGTGCTGTTGGGTTTTGACACAGAGCTGACTTTCCAAAAATTGGAGGATATCAGCCGTCTGTTGCTCACCCGCAAAGACATCCCCTATATTGCCACCAATCCGGATTTGGTTTGTCCCACAGAGTTTGGCAGTGTGCCGGACTGTGGCAGTGTGTGCATGATGCTGAAAAATGCCACAGGGCGTACCCCTGTGGTTATCGGAAAGCCCTCTCCTCTTATGCCGGAGTTAGCTATGGAGAAATTCGGCTACACCAAGGAGGAAACCGCCGTAGTGGGTGACCGGATTTATACGGATGTAAAATCCGGTCTGAACGCCGGCATCACCGGCATTTTAGTGATGAGCGGTGAAACCACTCAGGAGATTTTAGATCGCTCTGAAGATAAACCCCACTTGGTCCTGCAGGATGCCTCGGAAATTCTGAAAGCAATTCTATAAAAAACACCGCTTGGGTTTTCTCCAAGCGGTGTCACTTTTTTAATTAGAATTCATTTTTCAGCGCAATGCCGTTGGCATCGGTGTTAATAGAGCCGGTAAGCAGACGAATAAAATCAATCAATGCCCAAATACCACCGCCTACGCCGGTGCAAACAGACAGAACAATCTTGATGATGCCATATTTTGTGTAACCTAAGTAGAAATCGTGAATGCCGATACCGCCCAGGAAGAAGCACAGCAGCACAGCCACCAACTTGGACTTCTGCTCGCCACCTACAGGCTGGTTCTGCGCAAAGCCGCAATTAGTGCAAAAAGCAGCACCAGGGGTAATTTGTGCACCGCAGTTATTGCAGTAGCTGTTGCCGGTACCCTTTGCAAAGCCACACCTTACGCAAATCGCCGCACCGGGATCGATTTGAGAACCGCAATTTTTACAGAACATAATAAAACTCCTCTCATATCTTTATATAATTACACCCACAGGATGTGAATTATCCAATTCAGCAGCGCCGCAACACCGATGGCTAACAAAATATATTTATGAATTTTTGCTTTCCAATCGCAGAACAAATACAAAAACACGTAGGGCATTGCAAAAATCAGCGGGTTATATCCCCAGGCGCCGACAAAATCCAGCCGTAATACACTGGTTGCCGCCCGGGTCATACCGCAACCGGGGCAAGGAATGCCGAAACACGCCTGAAACACACAGGGGATTTTAAAGCAGTTTAACAAAAAATACGCCAACGTAAAATAGGACAAAAGCAACACCAAAAGCAGCAACTTTCGTTTCATTTTATCTGTCATAGCCATCCGCCCTTTACAAGCTTATGATACCACATAGCTTTTTTTCAGTCAATAAAATATTTCTCGCATTCGACAAAAAGCGACTCATCAGAATCGTTTGCATTTTCGCCGTTGAACGAATCGTGACCCGTAGGGAATCGTTTGCATTTTCGCCGTTGGCGAAAATTATGGTTTCGCGACCTCAAGCCGTCGCGAGCAACTTCCTGTTGCGGTGCCCGGCATCTGACTGCGTCGACGGTGCTCCTTGTCATCTGCCGACCGCTGCCACTCGCTCAGGTCGCTTTTCCCGCCACTGGCGGCGCTCCCATCGCTCCCCACCGGCATATTGCGATTGTATCATCCGATTCCCTCGGGTCACCAAAAAAGAACACCACCCTGATGGGTGGTGTTCTTTTTGGTGACCCGTACGGGAATCGAACCCATGTTACCGCCGTGAAAGGGCGGTGTCTTAACCGCTTGACCAACGGGCCTGGTAGCGGCGACCTGACTTGAACAGGTGACATACCGGGTATGAACCGGGTACTCTACCAAC
>JAZRHG010000043.1:0-3402 GCA_045644625.1 Faecousia sp. | reverse complement strand
CCAAGACAGAGAAAACCCTTCTCTTACCACCGCCCAACAACCCCCGGGGCGGGCCCCCCACCAGGACCCCTCCGCTCATTCATTTGCCCGCCAGGGCAAATGATTTCACCGCAGCACGCGCCAGCTGCGGCGATTTCACCCGGCACCGCCGGATTTCACACCGCCGCCCACGCGGCGGTATTTCATCCACGCCCCAGGCGTGTTTTCATTGAGTCCGCCGCCCGGCTGATACCCAGCTGCGACAAAAAGTCCCTTGGGTTTTTGTACCACTACCCCTGAAAAGTCCCTTGGGTTTTTGTACCACTACCTACGAAAAGTCCCTTGGGTTTTTGTAAATTGGTATTGACAATCAAGGGAAAAGGAATATAATGATTTCAGACTGAAAAAAAAGGAGGAAAAATGCGACGATTTGCCTTGGAACAGCTCAAAAAATGGCACGAAAATCCCCGGCGGAAACCCCTCTTGGTGATGGGTGCTCGCCAGGTGGGCAAGACCTGGTTGATGCAGGAATTCGGGCGCTTGAATTTCAAACACGTTGCTTATATCCGCTTTGATAACAGCGAACGCGCAAGGAATGCTTTCAGTCAGGATTTTGATGTATCTCGGTTGCTTGAATCCGTTGCTGTGCTGGCACGCTGTCCGGTTAAGCCGAAGGAAACCTTGATTATTTTGGACGAGATTCAGGAGTGCCCGGCTGTGCTTACTTCCTTGAAATATTTCTGCGAGGAAGCCCGGGAATATTCCATCATGGCTGCTGGTTCTTTGCTCGGTGTTGCTGACCATGTGGGAACGGGCTACCCTGTGGGCAAGGTTGATCGACTGGACCTGTATCCCATGAGTTTTTCTGAATTCCTGCTGGCGACCGGTAACGAACAACTGGTCACCCTGATGCAGAAAGGGGATTGGCCGTTAATTCATACTTTTGCTTCTGATTACATCCGCCATTTGCGCACATATTTTTACGTGGGCGGCATGCCGGAAGCCGTGGAATTGTTTGCCGATACCCGTGATTATGAGGCTGTACGCGTGGTTCAGTTGAACTTGTTGAACGCCTACCGCGGAGATTTCAGCAAACATGCACCATCTGTCTCTTTGCCGAATTTGAATCTGGTCTGGGATTCTGTACCGCAGCAACTTGCCAAAGAAAACAAGCGTTTCGTGTATGGTGAGGTATATGAAGGGGCTCGTCGAAAGCACCTGGAGTTTCCCTTGCGTTGGTTGCAGGATGCAGGGCTCATCGTCCCCGTACCCCGGGTCAAGACTCCCAGTTTGCCAATGTCCTCATACTGGGCAGCAGGTGTCAGTAAGGTTTTTGTGCTGGATGTAGGGCTGCTTTCTGCTGCGTGTGAATTGGATGCCGGTACTCTGTTGGATGGCGATGCTGTTTTCGATGATTTCAAGGGAGCATTGACGGAGCAGTTTGTGCAGCAGGAATTGCGTGCAGATTGCGGACTTTCTCCCTGCTACTGGGCCAGTGAGGAGAAGAATGCCAAAGCTGAAATCGATTTCCTTTGCACCGTGCGCGGCAATATCGTGCCTATCGAGGTAAAGAGTGGCCGGAATACCCAGGCAAAAAGCCTGCATGTCTATTGCCAGCGTTTCCAACCGAAACAAGCTGTCAGAACATCGTTAAATCCTTTCTGCAGAAACGAAATCCCCTTCAAGAAGCCCGAATATAACCACAAATCGGCAACCCTCCTTGATTTGCCCCTCTACGCGTTGTCCCGCCTGCGTGAGGAACTGGAAAGCTATCTCAATTCTTCTACGACATAAAGTTATCTATTATAATTATGAGAATTACACCTTGGCTTATCTTTTTGCTGGTATCTACCACTATAGCTTTTATATACCCTTATCTCATACATTATTTCACTAAATTGGATTTGCCTGGAAATATTGGGGAGTTTGGTGATATGTATGGAGTGCTGAATCCTGTGATATCAGCTTTGGCTTTTTTTGGTGTGATGTATTCATTATTTTTGCAGCAAAAACAGATAAGATTGCAACGAGAAGATTTGAAAAATCAGAGAGCAGATTTGAAACTTCAGCGAGATGAGATGGTGAAACAACGTGAGGTGAGTGAAGCCCAGACTCGTCAATTTGAAGCGCAAGTTAAGCTGGCTGAAAAAGGGCAAAAGATAGATGAATTGTATAAGCGGCTAACAATTGTTGTTCAATTTGCGGAAGAGGTAGTGTTTGCTAGTTTGAAAACATCAATTTCTTATGATGAACGACAAAAACAAGCTGAAATGAGTGAAAAAGCCACTCGAGCAATATATATGATTCATGTGAATCTAAAGGCTATATTGCGCACTTGTTATGAAGGATTGCAGACCTTGCAGGCAAAGAGAGAGTATATATATGACAGGTTTTTAAATGTGGAACGTTGGCTTGAGGCAATGTTGAGTATTATTCAATATGTGCGTTACAGTTTTAATGAGGAGGAATCTGTAGAGTTCGCCAAGATGATAATGTCAACGTGCTCTAATTCGCAGAAGTTTTTAATGTTCGCCTTTGCTGGGGCAGATGACCATGACCGAGGTGAGGATATACGATCTTTTTTAATTGAAAAGCAAATAGTTTCGCAAGAAATATTACCTGATATGTTATTAGACGCTGAATTTAGATGTAAGTTAGATGATCTGATTCGCTCAATGAATACACATGAAAAATGAAGATGTCGTAAGTCGAAGAACGTTTGATTTTAGGAGCTTATCTGGTGTTTCAGATAAGCTCCTTTTTATACAATAATATTTAAGGAGATTAGCTATGCTTCAGTTTCAGCGCATCAGTAATCAACTGTGCCACCAGTTCATTGACGGTGAGATTGGCTGTTTCAGCCCAGGTAGTGAGCAGGGGGACAAACTCGTGGGGAAGGGTGACATTGAGACCTTTATTGTGACGTTCCATCAAATCGGCTATTCGGGCAGCTAGACGAGGTGTCAGCGGTTTGGTGCCAGCCAGAACCGGGCAGAGTGCTTTGTAGTTTACGTGCAGTTTGTCTGCAAGCTCACGGCGGCTGATTCCGTGAGCCTTCTGCCACTCGATGATTCTTTCCAATGTCGGCATGGGGAGATTCTATCCATTATGATGGACGGAATCAAGAGAAAATCCATAATGATGGATGGTAAAATCTGTCAGAAGAGAAATATAAAGATTGACGAATCTTAAAAACTTGGTTATATTCTTTCAAGAAATCCACAAAAATGGATTAAAGCGATACAAGGTGTCTGGAAAGGAAGAATTATGAATTACCATTATTGCTTGAAAAACTTTGAATGCGGCATGGATGCGAACGGATGCCGCTACATGATGCTGGTTCTGTACAAGGACGGCGAACGCTTATCCATTGAGCGAGTGTATCAGGAAGAACCTGATGGCCCTTTTGAATTTTGTCAGGAT
>JAZRHG010000042.1:0-3262 GCA_045644625.1 Faecousia sp. | reverse complement strand
TAATAAAACAGCAAAAAATCACCCCAGTCATTTGACTGGGGTGATTTTGTATTAGCGAACGTACTCGACAACCACGCGGCGGTTGGGCTCGGTACCTACGGAGTAGGTGGTAATCCGGTCCATATCCTGCAGAGTTGCGTGAATCACATGACGCTCGTAGGCGTTCATAGGCTCTAAGGTGGTGCGGCGATGTGCCTTCAGCACCTGCTGTGCTTTCTTCTGTGCATAGCGGCAGAGGGACTCTTCTCGCTTTTGGCGGTACTGCTCTGCATCCACATTGATGCGGATATGGCCTTCTACCTTGCGGTTGACAGAGTAGTTTGCCAGATGCTGCAGCGCATCCAAAGTGTCGCCACGGCGGCCGATGAGATAACCCAGGTTTTCGCCAACCAGCTCCACGTTGTAGGTGTCTTCGTTTTCCTTCCATGCGTGGGGAACGGCGGCAGAGCCCATATGCTCCAAAAGACCCTTCAGGAAGACTTCAATCTTTTCCTCTACGCTGCCGGGTTCGGCAGGTGCAAACTCTTTGGGGGCAACCACCTGCTTGGGTGCAGGCTTGGGCTTTTCTGTCTTGGGCTGGGCAGGCTTTTCCGCCTTGGGAGCCTGTGCCTTGGGTGCTTCTGCCTTCGGTGCTTCTGCCTTAGGTGCATCCTGTGTTGCGGGCTTTTGTGCTTTGGGCTTACTGCGGGAGGCGGAGCCCAATGCGGATTTGGGAGCCGGGTCCGGAGCTTCGTAGGTGACCTCAATCTTTGCAGGGGTTGCGCCCAAACCTAAAAAGCCGGATTTTGCTTGCGCAAGGACCTGTACAGAAATATCATCTCTGGTCAAGCCCAACTGGGTTAGTGCGTTTTCAATGGCAAGGTCCATTGTCTTGCCGGTGACAATTATGGTTTTTTCCATTCTTTATTCCTCCGTAGACTGGGCACTGTAACGGTTGGGGTCATAAGCGCGACCCTTGCAGAAGGGGCGTTCTGCAATGCCGGACATCGGCTTCTTTTCATCCATCGGCTCTTCGGTTACAAGACCCTTTTTTGCGGCATATTCTTTTGCAGCAGCGGCTTTTGCCAGCTCTTCTTCCCGCTGCTTTGCCTGCTGCATTTTCTTCTTGCTGGTGTTTGCGGTAATTCCGTCGGGGTTGGCAGCGCGGCGCCCTGCGCGAATGCGCTCCTTTTCGGCTTCAATGGCTTCTTCTGCCAATGCTTTTTCCAAGCGAACGGCATCTTCCGCATCGTAGATTTTACGGTACTTTTTGGTCAGATACATATCCGCCAGGGTGGAGACAACGCCTTGTGCCATCCAGTAGAGGCTGAGGGCGCCGGGGACGGTAAAGCCAATCCACAAAGACATAACCGGCATCATCCACATCATCATCTTGCCGGTCTGTGCCTGCTGGGAATTTTTGGCGGTCTCCTTATCCTGCAGACCCTTTTCGTTGGTGATGACACTGTTGTTCATCTTCTGCGCCAGCAGGGAAGACACAAGCTGGGAGCTGGCAGACAGGATGGGAACCAATGCGCCGCCAATATGCGCCCAGTCCCATTTCCAGGCGCTGCCAAAGATATTAAACTCAGGAATGCGACCCAAATCAATGCCTAAGAAGCTGAAATCCAAACCCTGCAGGGTGTCGGCGCTGATGCCGGGAACAGCCTCTTTAATTTCCGAAACAAATTCCGGGATGTGGGAAGCAGCAATCATTTGCTCATAGAAAGAATTAGACGCGTTAAAAAGGTCAGGTAGACCCTGCTTGATAATGTCAACAATTTGGGTTGCCACTTCTTTGGTTTCACCCAACATATAAATGATGGGATTGCGGACAACCGTATAAAGGGGGAACAAAATCAGAAGCGGGAGCAAGCTCCACAGACAACCGCCACCAAGAGAAACGCCTTCCTCTTTATAAAGCGCGGTGATGGCTTCGTTTTGTTTTGCCGGGTCATCGGCATATTTCTTTTTAATTGCCTCAACACGGGGTGCAAGGCGAGATGTTTTCATTGTACTCTTTTTGCCCTTTGCCGTGGCAGGGAGCAAAACAAGCTTTACAAGAAAAGCAAAAAGAATCAAGGCAAAACCGTAGTTGGTGGTGAGGTCATACAGAACAGACAGCAGCCAGCCAAACGGCACTTGCACAATATCTGCTAAGTTAAATGCGAGAATCATTTTTTATCCTCCTTGGTTGTTCCTGAAAATTAAGGAACGGGATCATAGGGATCGCCTTTGTAAAAGGGATGGCACCGCAACAGCCGCCGGGCGGCAAGATACGTGCCTTTGCCGGCTCCGTATTTTACAATTGCCTGTCTGGCATACTCGGAGCAGCAGGGAGTAAACCGACAGGTGGGAGGCGTACAGGGAGAGAGAAACCGTTGGTAAAAAGAAATGAGACCCAAAAGCACTTTTTTCATTGCATCATCTCCAAAATTCCGGCCTTTTCCGCCACAGATAAGAGGCTTTGGGACAGTTTCTCAAAGGCAACTGTCTGGCAGCGGCTTCTTGCCACGAGCACAATATCCCAACCGGCAGCAAAACGGCTTTCGTTCAGCCGATAAGCTTCGCGAACCCGCCGGCGGATGCGATTGCGCACCACGGCGTGCCCCAGCTTTTTGCCCACGGTAATGCCCACCCGGTTGGTGTCAGAGCCGTTTCTGCGTGCATAGAGCACAAGGCAGGAATTGGCGTGACCGGAGGTGGCATAAAGCCTGCGGAAAATATGATTAAGCTTTAATGCTTTGGAGAATTTCATACATAATCTCCCCTGAACTCACGAAAGGCATTCTTCTGTATAGAACACCCGGGCAGCAACTGCCCTCAAAATAAAAACCCTTTTCGGCAAGCTCGCAAGAAAGAAGCTCACCAAGGGCAAGCTCGCAGCAAAAGATTATCAGAAATCCGGCCAGGGATTTTTCGGGATGCAAGCGGCGGCAGGTGCAGACATACTTTGTGTATTTCAAACCGGACGCCGTGCAGCAGCACGGAAAAAGAACGGGCGGAGGCTGATAAGAATTTGCAAGAGTTTGCCCAAATAAAAAGGGAGCGGGGCGAATCGTTCGTTCACCCCGCACATAAACTCCCATTTCGCTATAAGCGATTATTCACTGTGGGTTTTCCACGGGACATAAACACTTAAGCAGACAGAACCTTGCGGCCCTTTGCACGGCGACGAGCCAGAACCTTACGACCATTGGAAGTAGCCATTCTCTGACGGAAACCGTGAACCTTGGAACGATGACGACGGCTGGGTTGATAGGTACGCTTCATTTGTGTACAC
>JAZRHG010000041.1:0-29839 GCA_045644625.1 Faecousia sp. | reverse complement strand
ACGAAGAATTATAGAAATCAACCAGCAGCTCTGTAACGGCTGCGGCGCTTGCGCTTCCGCCTGTCACGAGGGCGCCATCGGTATGGTAAACGGCAAAGCCAGGCTTTTGCGGGATGACTACTGCGACGGGCTGGGAGATTGGCTTCCCGCCTGCCCCACCGGCGCCATCACCTTTGGAGGGCGGGAAGGCGCACCCTATAACGTGCCCGCCGTTAAAGCAAATATGGCAGCAAAGAAATCCGCCTGCCCCGGCACAGTCTGCCGGACAATGCAGCAATCTTCTTTGCAAAACTGGCCGGTGCAAATCAAATTAGCCCCCACTGCAGCCCCCTATTTTCACGGAGCGGACCTGCTGATTGCCGCAGACTGCACCGCCTATGCCTATGCAGGCTTCCACCAGGACTTTCTGCAAGGGCGGGTTGCCTTAATCGGCTGTCCCAAATTAGACGGTGTAAATTACACGGAAAAACTTGCCCAGATACTTCAAAATAACGATATCCAATCCGTAACCCTTTTACGAATGGAAGTGCCTTGCTGCGGCGGTTTGGAATTTGCCGCGCAAAACGCCCTCCAGCAAAGCGGAAAAGAGATCCCCTTCCGGGTTGTCACCATTGGCGTTGACGGCACAATACGGGATTGAAAAAACGGTGTGTTTTTGCTATCATAGCAGAAAGTAGCCACAAAGGAGCAAGCTATGGAACAACATCTGTTTGTGTTACGCAACACCCCCTTTTTTCAAGGAATGGCGGACGGAGAAATTCTCTCCGTGCTGCACTGTGTCAGCGCAACTGTGGTGCCCAAAGTCAAAGAAGAATATATTTTTCGGGTAGGCGATTGCACCGAATATATGGGTCTGGTGCTTTCCGGCAGTGTGCTGGTAGTGCAGGAGGACCTGTGGGGGCATCGCAACATTGTGGACCGCGTGGGCAAGGGGGAATATTTTGCAGAGCCCTTTGCGGCAACGCCCGGTGCGGTGCTGAATGTGAGCGTGATTGCCTCAGAGGACACCGAGATTATGCTGCTGAATATGTCCCGTCTGATGCAGACCTGCCCCACCGCCTGCGCCCATCACAACAAGCTTATCCGCAATTTAGTCTCGGTGATGGCGCAAAAAGTGCTCTCGTTAAATAACAAAATCACCCATATGGGCAAACGCAGCACCCGGGAGAAGCTGCTGAGCTACCTGTCATCGGAATCCATTAGGCAAGGCAAGCTCTCCTTCGACATTCCCTATGACCGGCAGCAGCTGGCAGATTACCTGTGTGTAGAGCGGGCGGCAATGTCGGCTGAACTGAGCAGGCTGCAAAAAGAAGGGCACTTAAAAACCTCCCGCAACCATTTTGAGTTGTTTACCCAGCCGGAAATCTAATATTCCAGCATGTCAAAGAAAGAGGATTTTTGTAAATCCTCTCAGAGTGTCAAAGAACCCCCAAACCGTCAAAACACAACAATATGAAAATATAATTTTCGAGAAAACAGCCGTTGATACAACCAACCCTCCGTTTTCCTTTGTCATTGCGAGCCGCCTTCGGCGGCGTGGCAATCTCAAGCCTCCCTTGTAAAGGGAGGTGGCTGACCGGAGGTCAGCCGGAGGGATTGGCTTGCTCCGCAAGGTGTTTTGACTTACTGCGCAACTCGAACCTTACCGTACCTATGTACGCCAACAGGTTCGAGTTGCTTGTCTTTGGCGCTTCTTTGACCTCTGTCCGTCTGTCAAAAAACAAGTTTTTTGACAGACTACGAAAGAGGATTTTTGTAAATCCTCTTTCTTTTTTCGGCAGTGTGTGCTATAATAACTGAGTTTTCGAGAAAAAAGGAGGTGCGCCGTCTTGCGTACAAAGCCTTCCGCGGATAAAACGCCGGGTTTCCCAAGCCGGTGTGCCGTGTGGTTTTTATATTGGTTTGTAACACTGCTGCTTTTTGAGCTGGTGTTACACCTTTCCGTATTTGCAGGCCTACCTGTCACATTTCTGCACGCAGTGGGCTTTACCGTGCCCTTTGCGCTGGCGCTGACCCTGCTGCTGTCCTTCCTGCCCCAAAAAGCAGGTTTTTGGACCTGCTTTGCCGTCACCCTCGCCCTTGCTCTGCTGTATTGCAGCCAAATGGTGTATTATTTTGTGTTTGGCTCGCTGTACTCCGTGTCCTTAATGGGCGAAGGCGGCGCCGCCATCACCTCTTTCTGGCGGGAGACCTTAAAAACCATTTGGGAGCATCTGCACCTGCTGCTTCTGATGTTTATCCCTGTGGCAGTTTTGGTGGTATTTAAAAAATTCTTTGCCCGCAAGATGGCGCCGCTGAACTATGTATGGCGGCTGCTGCTTGTGTTTCTTTTCGGGTTTATGTCCCTGGTCAACGCCGCCTGCCTGAAGGTTGCCGGCACAGACCTCTTCTCCACCTACTATATCTACCATAATGCCAACACCACCACCGACCAGGCCACGGAAAATTTCGGCTTGCTCACCGCTATGCGTTTAGAATTGTCCGGCCGGGAGGATATGGGCTCCGGACCGGAGGAGGACACCGGCTATTACACCCCCACAGAAGAGCTAATTGCGGATACCACCGGTGCCACCGACACCACCGAGGAGACCTATGTAGAGCAGCCCAAGTACAACGTTTTGGAAATTGACTTTGATGCCCTCAATGCCCAAACGGAGGAAGATGCCATCCGGGAGCTGAACGATTACTGCGCCAGCCTCACCGGAACGCAGCAAAATGAATACACCGGCATGCTCGCCGACTATAATCTGATTTACATCTGCGCAGAAAGCTTTTCCACTGCAGCCATTTATCCGGAGCTGATGCCCACCTTGCATAAGCTCTCCACAGAAGGCTTCATTTTTAACAACTACTATAACACCTACCCCAACGTCACCACTGACGGTGAGTACACTATGTGCATGGGCAATTATCCGGACATCAGCCGGAAAAAGTCTAACGCCTCCTTCCGCATCAGTGCGGATAACTATCTGCCCTTCACTTTGGGCAACCTTTTCTCCTCCCAGCGGGGCATCCAATCCTATGGCTACCACAACTACAAGGGCAGCTACTACGGCCGGGAGGAAACCCACCCCAATATGGGCTACGAAATGAAGTTTATGAACGCGGGTATGAAGTTCACCTCCCGTTGGCCCTCCTCGGATTTGGAGATGATGGAGCAATCTGTGGCGGACTATATCGGCCAAGAGCAATTCCACGCCTACTATATGACCTTCTCCGGGCATTACCGTTATGACATCGAAAGTAACTTCATTGCAAAAACCAACTGGAAAACGGTGAAAAATTTGCCCTTTTCCGAAACCTCCCGGGCATACTTAGCTTGCCATATGGAGCTGGAAAAAGCCCTTGCGTATCTGATGGAGCAATTGGAGGCAGCCGGTGTTGCCGACAAGACCGCCATTGTCATTGCCGGTGACCACTTCCCCTACGGTCTGACCGATAAGCAGTACTCCCAGCTGATTGGCTACGACATCGACGGCTTTACCAAGCAAAAATCCTCCCTGATTTTCTGGGTCGGCGGTATGCAAACCCCCATCGAGGTGGATGCCTACTGCTGCAATGCGGATATTCTGCCCACGGTGCTGAACCTGTGGGGCTTCCAATACGATTCCCGCCTGCTGACCGGCACGGACATTCTCTCCGACGGTTTACACGTGGCAATTTTGCGGGACAACAGCTTCTTCAACGACAAGGTGTGGTTCAACGCCTCGAAAAACAAGGTCCAGTACCTTGTGGGCGAAAGCGAGCTTCCGGAAGACTATATCGAAAATATGGTTAAGCTGGTAAAGACAAAATACGAGGTGTCCAAAGTCATTTTGGACTATGACTATTACGGCTTTGTCTTTGAACATTCGGATATTGACGGCTTTACGCCCACCCGGGACAGTGCGGTTTCTACCCCAGACAAGAAGCCGAAAACCCAGAAAGCCCCCAAAAAAGTTCCCGACACCACCACGCCATAACAAAAGCCAAGAGAAGATTCGTATGTTGCAACGAGTCTTCTCTTTCTTTTTGTCTGTATAGTGGTATGCTGACTGCCGTCAGCGTGATATTTTCGCGTTACGAAAGTGATATTAACCCCGATGGGTTTCGTGATATTCTATTCGCTTATAACTTGCGAAGCAAATAACACTCGGCTGAAAACCGAATATCACTGCGTAGCAATATAACTCGCCGCAAGGCGAATAGAGTTGGAGTGGTATCCATTAAGGATATCACGCCAGCAGCTTGGCTTTTTTGTTATCCAAATTTTCTGGCAAACCCGCAGGTTTTACACAGGGGCTCTACCGCCTGTTTTCCGGAAAAACCGTCATAGAGCGCCTTTGCCCGGGGACTTTGCAAAATTGCTGCCAAATCCTCCGTAAAGAGGTTGCCCAGCCCAATATCTCCCTCGTGGTCTAAGCAGCAGGGCACCACCGTGCCATCGCAAAGCACCCCCAGCTGGTCCCGCAGTCCGTAGCAAAACACAGGGGCATTCTCTTCTTCCAACCCCAAGTCCGGCCAGTCGAACTTGTCGCCGTATTCTAAATATGTCCGGTGGGCAATGCGTGTGCCCTGCCGCTGCTGCACCCACTGCGCCGGGAAATTCAGGTGCATCTGCTCCAAAATACGTGCATTCAGCTTATCCTGTCCGCCACTGTTCCACAGCCGGTACACCACCAGCTTTTCTCCCGCAACCGCCTTGCCAAAATCCCATAATTCCTGCAGATAATTCCGGCAGGCATCGTTGGCCTCAAAGGCGTGGACGGAAATATTGATCTTGTGCAGCGCCTTTGCTTTCAGCAGCAACTCCTGCTTCCTGCGTAAAAGTGTGCCGTTGGTGGTAAGAATAACCTTGAAACCAAAGCCATCAGCCAAATCCAAAAAGGTCTCCAATTGCGGATGGCACAAGGGCTCTCCCATCAGGTGAAAATACAAAAAGTCCGTATACGGGCGCAGTTTGGGCAGAATGCTCTCAAATTCCGCCGCCGTCATTTGCCGTTTTGCCCGCTTTGTGCCGGGACAAAAGCTGCAATGCAGATTGCAAATATTGGAAATCTCCACATAAATTTTCCGAAACCGCATCCTGTCACTTCCTTTCAAATTCATTATATCAGTCGCGTCAATTCCCCTTGCAAAATGGGAATAAAATCCTTATAATAAATACATTATTATGCAAAAGGGTGATACGCAATGAAAGTAACGCTGCAAAACCTCAACAAAACCTTTCCCCCCCAGAGCAAAAAGGCCGCGCCTGTGGTGGCGGTGAACGATGTAAGTCTCACCATTCCCGATGGGAAACTTTTGGGCCTTTTGGGTCCCTCCGGCTGCGGAAAAAGCACACTGCTCAATCTTCTGTGCGGTCTTTTGACCCCCACCGCCGGCGAAATTTTCTTTGACGAAGACAATGTCACCAAGCTGCAGCCCCAGCATCGGGGCGTGGGTATGGTGTTCCAGAATTACGCGCTCTACCCCCACCTGACAGTTTTGCAGAACATTCTGTTCCCCTTAGAAAACCTGACGGGCAAAGAAAAGCTGACCAAAGACGCAATGCTCACCCGGGCTAAGGAGGCTGCGGCTTTGGTGCAGATTGAAGGACTTTTGGACAGAAAGCCTGCCCAGCTCTCCGGCGGTCAGCAGCAGCGGGTTGCCATTGCCCGCGCCCTTGTGAAGTTGCCCCGGCTGCTTCTTTTGGACGAGCCCCTTTCCAACTTGGATGCCCGTCTGCGTCTGCAAACCAGAGAAGAAATTAAGCGCATTCAGCAAAAAACCGGTATCACCACCGTGTTTGTCACCCACGACCAAGAGGAGGCAATGTCCATTTCCGATGAAATCGTGGTGATGCAATCAGGCGTTATTCAGCAGATGGGTCACCCCCAGGAAGTCTACGATGACCCCAAGAACCTGTTTGTTGCCAAGTTCTTAGGCACGCCCCCCATTCACGTATTTGACGGAAAAATTGCAAATAACACCCTTTACTTAGATAACGCACCCATTATGCAGGTAAAACTGCCTGACCAGGCTGTGACTGTGGGCATCCGTCCCGAGGGCTTTGTGCCCGACGAAAATGGCACACTGGAGTGCTCTTTTACCGGCTTGGAGGTTATGGGCAGAGACACCACCATTTTGTGCACCCACCCCGCCTGCCACACTCCCATTCGGGCAATTGTGGACAGCGACTGCGCTGAGAAAAACGCCCGGTTCTCCATAAAGCCCAACAAGATTTTCTTCTTCGACGCAGAAGAAAACCGCCTGTATCCGGAGGAGTTAAGCTGAGGGGAGCCGAACCCCGATAGGTTTTCACAGGCTGATTTTCGCCAATACTGCGTAAAATCCCTTGAAAATACCAACGGGTATCCCCTGCGTGATTTTACTTGTCCTGTCAAAAATCAGCTCTGTGAAAACTGCGAAGCACCCCACAGCGAGGATTTTTGTCTTGGATTTTTGCGCAGATGACGCAGCCTTGCTGACGCAAGGCAAGGAAGATAAGAAAAAATACAAACGAAAGGACCACTGTGGGGCTGTCGGCGTTCGACTCCCCTCAGCTTTAAGTATGGAAAAAAACAATTACAAGGGTTGGCTCTACCTGCTTCCCGCCCTGTTGTTTTTGGGCGTGTTTTTGGTGTATCCGCTGATTGACGTGTTTATCTACTCGGTGGAGGAAGGCTATAATTCCGCCAGTGGCACTTCTTTCGGCACAGGTCTTTATAACTTCCACTACATTTTGCAGGACCCCTACTTTTTACAGGCGCTGAAGAACACCTTTCTGTTGGTGCTGATTACTGTGCCACTCTCCACAGGTCTTGCTCTGCTGATTTCTCTGGGCTTAAGCGCCATAAAGAAGCTCCGCAGCTTGTACCAAACTGTGTTTTTCCTGCCCTACGTGACCAACACTTTGGCGGTAGGTCTTGTGTTTATGCTGCTGTTTCAAAAGACCCCCTACACACCCGGTCTTATTAACACCCTGCTTTCCTGGTTTGGCATTGCCCCTGTGGACTTTATCACCGGCCCTTACTGGGCAAAGATGTTCGTGCTGTGCTTCTACACCGTTTGGGTGGTTATGCCCTTTAAGATTTTGGTGCTCACAGGAGCCTTGGCATCGGTGAAGCAGGAGTATTACTCCGTGGCTTTGGTGGACGGCACATCCCGCGGCAGAATTTTCCGCAAAATCACCCTGCCGATGATTTCTCCCAGTGTGTTTTATCTGATTATCACCGGTTTTATCGGTGCGTTCAAAGCCTATTCCGATGCGGTGGCAATTTTCGGCACCGACTTAAATGCCGCCGGCATGAACACGCTTGTAGGCTATGTTTACGATATGCTCTACGGCAACGCCGGTGGCTATCCCTCTTACGCCTCTGCCGCCGCTGTCATCCTCTTTGCCATTGTGCTGACCATCACCGTGATTAACCTTCTGGTCAGCCGCAAACACGTACACTATGCATAAGGGGGAAATAATATGAAGAGAATAAGTAAACCGATTACTTATATCGGACTGACCCTTTGGGGTATTTTCGTGCTGTTCCCCTTCTACTGGATGGTGCTCACCGCCTTCAAAAGCTACTCTGCTTACAACGGCGAGTTTGTCCCCCAGCTATTCACCCTGAGTCCCACCATCGAAAACTTTATCCAGGCCTTTACTGCCGTACCCTTAGGGGATTATTTCCTGAACACCGCGATTTTCACCCTGGTGACCACCGCCCTGATGCTCCTTGTGACGGTGCTTGCCGCCTTTGGCTTTTCCCGCCTGCAATTTCCCGGTCGGGACCTGGCGTTCACGGTATTTTTGGCGCTGATGATGGTGCCTTCCGAGCTGGTAGTCATCACCAATTTTGTCACTGTCACAAGCCTCAATTTGCGTAACACCTTCACCGGCCTTATCTTGCCCAGTGTCACCTCGGTGTTTTACATTTATCTTTTGCGGGAGAATTTTTCTCAAATCCCCAACGAGCTGTATTATGCCGCCAAGGTAGACGGCACTTCCGATTTTAAGTACCTTTGGAAGGTGATGCTGCCCATCTGCAAGCCCACGGTGATTACCGTCACCATTTTGAAGGTCATTGAGTGCTGGAACAGCTTCGTCTGGCCCCGGCTGATTACCGACAAGCAAGCATATTTTCTGGTCTCCAACGGCATTCAGGAAATTCGGGAAAACGGCTTCGGCCGGGACAACATTCCGGCAATGATGGCAGCCGTTGTGGTCATCAGCCTGCCGCTGATTGTGCTGTTCCTCATTTTCCGCAAGAAAATTATGGCAGGCGTTGCCCGGGGAGGTACCAAAGGATGAAAAAACAATCCGTCATTGCGACCAAGCCTCCCCTCTCTGTCATTCCGACCAAGCCTCCCCTCTCTGTCATTCCGACCAAGCGCAGCGCGCGGAGGAATCTTCGTACCAACGCAATGCGTAGATTTCTCGACTTCGCTCGAAATGACAAATGCGGAACATCTTCCTCTGTCTTTGCGAATCCAGTGCTTACACTGGCTGTGGCAATCTGTTTCCTAATCTCCCTGCTTTCCGGCTGCCACGGCAATGTGCAGCACGATGCCTTCACCGTGCCGGACAGCTTCGACACCGCCCGCAACTATGAAATTTCCTTTTGGGCGAAAAACGATACCAACCTGACCCAGGTGAATATCTATAAGCAGGCCATTGCCGACTTTGAAGCCTTATATCCCAACATCAAGGTAAATTTGCGGCTCTACACCGACTACGGCAAAATTTACAACGATGTGATCACCAACATTCAAACCGACACCACCCCCAATGTGTGTATCACCTACCCGGACCATATTGCCACCTACCGCACCGGCACCAACGCCGTTGTGCCTCTGGACGGACTGATGGCAGACGAAAAATACGGCCTGGGCGGCTCGGAAATCCGCTTTGACGGGGTCACCAAGGAACAGATTGTGCCCAAATTCCTCTCCGAGTGCTACTTAAGCGGCAACCACTACGCCCTGCCCTATATGCGCTCCACAGAGGCGTGTTATGTAAACCGAGATTTTGTGGAAAAGCTGGGCTTTACCCTTCCGGAAACTCTCACTTGGGATTTTATCTGGGAGGTCAGCCAAGCTGCCACGGAGAAAAACGAGGACAGCACCTACAAGCTCAACGGACAAAATGTGCTCATCCCCTTCATCTATAAGTCCACCGACAATATGATGATTTCCTATTTGAAGCAGGCAGGTGCCGGCTACTCTAACGCCCTGGGACAAATCCAGATTTTCAACGATACCACCCGCGACTTGCTGCAAACCGTCAGCACCCATGCCGAAACCGGTGCATTTTGCACCTTTAAAATTGTTGGCTACCCCGCCAACTACTTAAATGCCGGTCAGTGTATTTTCGCCATCGATTCCACCGCCGGTGCAACCTGGATGGGGTCAAGCGCCCCGCTGATTGACATCCCGGAGGATAAGCTGCAGCACTTTGAAACGGTGGTTATGACCATCCCGCAAGTAGACCCGAACAGTCCCCAAATGATTTCCCAGGGTCCTTCTATGTGTGTGTTTAACAAGGAAGACCCTCAGGAGGTTTTGGCAAGCTGGCTGTTCGCCCAGTTTATGCTGACAAACCAGGTGCAAATTGCCTATGCCCAAACCGAGGGCTATGTTCCCGTCACCTTGAAGGCGCAGCAAAGCGAGACTTATCAGGATTACCTTTCCCGCAGCGGCGAGGACAACGACCTTTACTACGATGTCAAGCTCTCCGCCACCAAGCTACTATTGGACAACACGGAAAACACCTTCACCACTGCCGTGTTCAACGGCTCGGCATCCCTGCGTGATGCTGCCGGTTTTCTGATTGAGGACGCAGTAAAATCCACCCGCCGGGGCAGCGCCGTGAACGATGCGTATCTGCAAACGCTCTTTACAGAAGCTGAGGCTCTCTACCGGCTGGACAACCTGCAAACGGACATCACTGGCAAAGCCGCGCTCAAGCCCCTACCCACAGAGGCGGTTATCCTGCTCTGCACGCTGGCAATTACCTGGCTTATCATACTTTCTTACCTGCTTTTTGAAAAAATAAAGGCAAAAACCAAGAAAAATTTTCATAAATAAGTGTAAAAATATTGATTTCCAAAAAAATAGGTGTATAATGTGTCTTGTACGTTCCAAAAACCATAATACATAAGGAGTGTAATCAAAAATGAAAAAACTGTTCGCTATCGTTTTGGCTGCCCTGATGGTTCTGGGTCTGGTTGCTTGCGGCACTGCAAACAACGCCCCCGCTACCACCGCTGCCACCACCACTGCTGCTACCGAGGCCGCTACTGAAGCTGCTACCGAAGCTGCTACCGAGGGTGCTACCGTCGAGGTTATGACCTACGCTGAGTACGACGCTGCTGCGCTGGATGCTGCTGTCACCGTGGAGTGCTATGTGCAGGCTACCCAGTCCTGGTGGGACAACAAGATCACTGTGTACGCACAGGACAATGACGGTGCTTACTTTCTGTACGAGATGGCTTGCTCCGAAGAGGATGCTGCCAAGCTGACTGCAGGCACCAAGATCCGCGTTTCCGGCTACAAGACCGCTTGGGAAGGCGAAGTGGAAATCGTTGACGCCACCTTCGAGTTTGTAGAAGGTGCTGACACCTTCGTTGCCGAGCCTCTGGATGTGACCGAGCTGCTGGGCACCGAGGAGCTGATCAAGCATCAGAACAAGAAGGTTGCCTTCAAGGGCCTGACCATTGAGAATATCTCCTACAAGAATGACGAGCCCGGTGACGACATCTATGTTACCGTGAAGCTGGGCGATGCTACTTACGACTTCTGCGTAGAGCGTTACCTGACCGATCCCGAGACCGAGGTCTACAAGGCATTTGCTGAGCTGAAGGCCGGCGATGTTGTGGATATGGAAGGCTTCCTGTACTGGTATCAGAATGTGAACACCCACATCACCGCTGTTACCAAGGCTGCTTAATTACCAACCAATTTAAAAGGAGCAGAACGCAAGTTCTGCTCCTTTTCTTTTATGACGAAACCCGCAGTCTTTTCAGACTGCGGGTCTTCTTGTTTTAGCAAAGCTTTGCGCCGGCGGGGATGGCATCGTCTACCATCAGAAGGTTCAGCTTTTCTTCACCCTTTTCGGTGTGTACTGCAGAAATCAGCATACCGCAGGACTCTCGGCCCATCATCTTCCGGGGCGGCAGGTTGGTGATGGCAACCAGGGTCTTACCAATCAGCTCCTCCGGCTTGTAGAACTTGGCAATACCGGAGAGGATTTGCCGGTCGGTGCCGGTACCGTCATCCAAAGTAAACTGCAGCAGCTTATCGCTCTTCTTCACCGGCTGGCAGTCCTTAACCTTCACTGCCCGGAAATCGGACTTACAGAAGGTGTCAAAATCCACAGTTTCTTCTGCGTAAGGCTCAATCTCAATGGGAGGCAAAGCTTCCTTTGCCTTTTCTGCGTTGTAAGCATCAATTTCAGCCATTTTTTCCTCCATATTCAATCGGGCAAACAAAATTTCACCGGGGCCAACCTCAGTGCCGGGCTGCAGCTTACCAAAGGTTGTCAGGCTCTCCAGACCGCCGTTTTCCACGTTCAACTGCTTCAAGATGCGTGCGGAAGTCTCCGGCAGGAAGCTTTCCAAGGCAATGGCAGCAAACCGGATGCTCTCCAACAGGTTATAAAGCACAGTGCCCAAACGGGGCTTGGTTTCCTCACTCTTAGCCAGCGCCCAAGGTGTTGTCTCGTCAATATACTTGTTGGCGCGGCGCAGCAGCACAAAAATCTCGTCAATGGCATCGGCAACCTTCAATTCGTTCATCTTGGCTTCCACTTTGCCGGGCATTGCCAGCGCAACCGCCCGCAATTCCTCATCCACGGCTTCTGCCGCAACAGGCTCCATCACCTTGCCGTCAAAGTACTTTCCGGACATTGCCACCGTGCGGTTGACCAGATTACCCAGAATGTTGGCAAGCTCGGAGTTAATCCGCTCAATAATCAGCTCATAGGTCATAATGCCGTCAGCGGCAAAGGGCATTTCGTGAAGCACGAAGTAACGCACGGCATCCACACCAAAGTGCTTCACCAAATCGTCGGCGTAAATCACGTTGCCCAGGCTCTTACTCATCTTATCGCCCTTCACCAGCAGCCAGGGGTGACCGAACACCTGCTTGGGAAGCTCCTCTCCCATACTCATCAGGAAAATGGGCCAGTAGATGGTGTGGAAACGGACAATGTCCTTACCGATCAGGTGCAAATCAGCAGGCCAGAACTTCTTGTATTGCTCAGCGTGATTGCCGTCGGGGTCATAGCCGCAGAAGGTGATGTAGTTAGAAAGGGCGTCCAGCCAAACGTAGGTCACGTGACCGGGGTCAACAGTCACAGGAATGCCCCAGGTAAAGCTGGTACGGGAAACGCACAAATCCTGCAGACCGGGCTTTAAGAAGTTGTTGACCATCTCGTTTTTCCGGCTCTCCGGCTGGATGAACTCGGGATGCTCCTCAATGTGCTGCATGAGCCTGTCTGCATACTTGCTCATCTTGAAGAAATATGCCTCTTCCTCGGCGTCTGCGCACTCTCTTCCGCAGTCCGGGCACTTGCCGTCCACCAGCTGGCTCTCAGTCCAGAAGCTTTCACAGGGGGTGCAGTACTTGCCTACATACTTGCCCTTGTAAATATCGCCCTTTTCATACATCTTGGTGAAGATTTTCTGCACCTTGGTGGTATGCTCGGGGTCGGTGGTGCGGACAAAGCGGTCATAGGTGGTGTTCATTAAATCCCAAATGTCCTTAATTTGACCAGCCACGTTATCCACATATTCCTGGGGGGTAATGCCGGCTGCCTCTGCTTTCTGCTGAATTTTCTGACCGTGCTCGTCGGTACCGGTCTGGAAATACACGTCAAAGCCTGCCTGCCGCTTATAGCGGGCAATGGCATCGGCAAGCACGATTTCGTAGGTGTTGCCGATGTGGGGCTTTGCCGAGGTGTAGGCAATGGCCGTTGTGATGTAATAAGGTTTCTTCTCCATAATAATCTCCTTTACCATTAATATAATTAATACTCTCTGCTGCTGAGAGATTTTGTTCTGAATGAAAGTTTGGAAAACGCAGATATACTTTGTGTATTTCATGTTTTTCAAACTGCACAGTCAGGACAAAAGATCCGGCAGCAAAAAAAGAAAAATCGTCCTCGCGAAAAGCAAGGACGATAAATTTTACCGTGGTACCACCTTAGTTTATAGCTTACGCTACCTCAAAACGCGTTAACGGGCGCACCCGACACTGCCTACTTATCGGCAGCACAGCTCCAAGACCATCTTCAGCAGCTTCCTTCGTACCCCTTCTCACCTGCCGGGGCTCTCTGACCGCGCTTCACTGCCTACTCTTCTTTTCAAAGCCTTTGCATATTGCCTGTATTATAGCCCCAAATGGCAGGTTTTGTCAAGCATTATCCTTCCGGGTGAGTATCAGCGCCACAAAAACCGCGCTAATACCCCCCACTAACTTTCCCACAATCAAGGGTATGAGATATTCCGGAGCAAAACCGGCAGCAAAGGCCATATGGTCGCCGAATACAAAGGCAGCAGACACCGCAAAAGCAACATTTACCACCTTGCCCCGGTTGTCCATCTCCTTAACCCGGTCAAAGGTGGCGATGGAATTTGCCAAAGTTGCCACAAAGCCGGATGCCGCCACCGTATTAACTCCTAATTTTTCCCCCAGCGCACCCAAGGGCTTTTGCAAAACCTTGGTCACCACCGCCACCAAGGGAAATGCACCGGCTAAAATAATGGCAATTTCGCCAACCGTCTCAAAACCTTTTTCAATCTCTTCCATTTGGGGAAGCAGAGCAATGCCGGTCACGGCCCGCAAAATGGCAAGGCCCAATCCGAGAGTTACCAGCACCACCACCCCTTTGCCGAACACCCCAAAAGCCTTTAGTAGCGCCCTTTCCCATTTCCAAAGACCCAGCGCCACCAATCCGCCAATGAGCAAAATCGGCACTAAGTTTCTAAGAATTTTTAAAAAAGGAATGCCTGCCGTTAGACCTCCGGCCAGCACGCCCACAGGGATGGTCACAACGCCGCACAAAACGCCCTTGGCAAAATAGGGTCTGTCCTCTTCCTGCAAAATGCCCATTGCCACGGGGATGGTGAACACCAGGGTTGCCCCCAGCATAGAGGCGGTAATGAGCCCGCCTAAAATTGCCGCCTGAGAGTCTGTGGTCAGCTCTGCTGCCAATGCGCCGCCGCCCATATCGCAGGCTAAAATCGTCCCGGCAAACATAGCAGGGTCAGCCCCTAAAAAGCCGTACACCGGCACCACCACCGGACGGAGCAAATTAGCCAACACCGGCGCTAAGGTGATAATTCCAATCATTGCCAGAGCAAGCTCGCCCATTGTGAGAATCCCTTTTTCAAATTCCGCACCCAGGCCAAGCTTGTTTCCTAAAATCCGGTCAATTGCCCCCAAAAGGGCAAAGCCGCCCATCACGTAGAGTAAAATATTTCCCATCACTTTTCACTGTCCAAAATCGCCACGACCACCGCATCCACCGGCGCTTCCATAGAAAATTTCGATGCCGGCTCGCCTAACACCAGCAGCACCTTATCCCCTTTCCCGGCACCCACCAAATCCGATGCCACCACAGTGCCCTGAACGGTGTCCACCACCAAAAAGGTCTGCCCCGTAAGCCCTTCTGCCTTTCGGGTAGCCCAAACAGACCCTGTCACCGTCCCAACTTTCATCCTAATTCCTCCCTAAAATTTCCTTCGCCAAAGGGGTCAGCACCGCCCCTGCAGGCAGCTGCTGACCCTGCTGTAACATCACCCTTGCCTGTTCTGCGGTAATCACCCGACGGCTTTCCCCGTCGGTGAACACCGCACCCCAGCTTTTCAGCTCCCGAAACCGGGATAGCAAGCTGGCGCGTAAACCCCGATTGCCTGTGACCTTGGGTAGTCCCGGGGTGTAGAATACCACCGGCTTGCCCTCCGCCAGAGCCTCAAGCACCGCCGTGTTTTGAAAGCAGAGCAGTTCCCCCAGCCCCATAGAGCCCACCACCACCGTGTCATAGGGCGGTGCGGATACATACTCGTATAACAGCGGTGGTTTATCCCCAACCAGCAACGCTGTCATAGACTTTATTTCTCGTTAGGCTTGGGGCCGGACAGTCTGCCCTTGGGCAAAATGGCGTCTACCTCGGTGTGAGGACGGGCAATCACGTGCACACTCACCAGTTCCCCCACCTTTTCTGCCGCAGCCGCGCCGGCATCGGTTGCCGCCTTTACCGCGCCCACGTCACCGCGGACCATCACGGTGACGAGGCCCCCGCCAACTGCCTCCTTGCCCACCAACTGCACATTGGCAGATTTCACCATGGCATCCGCTGCCTCAATTGCGCCAATCAGGCCTTTTGTCTCAATCATCCCTAAAGAATTGGTCTCCATAATATACCTCCACAAAATAATTGATAATTGACAATTATGGTATTTGCCCCGCAAATGATTGAAATCTAACATTACCGCACCGAAACCTTGTGCCCTCTTTCGGCGATGCGCGCCTGGAGGGGGGACTTGGGGGGAGGTGGCTTTGAGAGCGGGAGCTATCAACTCAACGCCTCCCCCCAGTCGGCTTCTTTGGTGACTTTCTTGCCGAAACAAGAAAGTTACCCCAGCGGAGCGTCCAGAACTGTCAACAACTTAAAGTGTTATAAATCAAAGGGAATTCTTGCGGTTTTTTCTATTTACTGTTTAATATTTCCAAAATTTTCGCTGTAATGATTTCTACCAGATTATCTTCCTGCCCGGCAGGCTTTGTATCCCAAGCCACCTGCCGGATGTTGATTAAATCCAGGGGCGACACATTGTTGCTGGTGGCGCTGCCGCCCACCGCCCCACAGCCTAAGGTCAAGGCAGGAAACAAACCTGTGGTTGCGCCAATGCCGCCCAATGCCGCCGGTGTGTTCACCAAAAAACGGGACACCGGCATTTGTGCTGCAAATTTTTCCACCACATCCGTATCCTCCGTGTGGATAGAAAAGGTATGCCCCCGTCCTTCGTGGTGCAAAATTTCTATACTACGGGCAAGTACTGCTTCTTCATCATCCTCCACATACAGACCCAACACCGGACAGAGCTTTTCCATAGAGTAGGGATATTTTACCCCCACTCCGTATTCCCGCGCCACCAGCACTTTTGTGGTTTTCGGCACAGAAAATCCGCAAAGCTGGGCAAGCTGCAGCGCAGTTTTGCCCACCACTTGGGGATTCATCGCCCCACCCGGGCGAAACAGCACTTTGGAAAGTGTAGTAGCATCTTCGGGCGTTAGAAAATAATAGCCCAACCCGGCGGCAATGCTTTTGACCTTGGACACCATATCCTGCACAATGATAATGCTTTGCTCGGAGGCACACACCGTGCCGTTGTCAAAGGTCTTGGACTTTAGAATTTTCAGAAGCGCCTGCTTCACATCCGCCGTTTTGTGGATATACGCCGGTCCGTTGCCTGCGCCCACGCCGATGGCAGGCTTACCGGAAGAATAGGCAGCTTTCACCATTGCCGGTCCGCCGGTTGCCAAAATAAGCCTGGTCTCCGGCACGTGCATCAGCTCCTGACATCCCTGCAGACTGGGCACAGACAAGCAGCTCACCGCGCCTTTGGGCGCGCCTGCCTGCTCTGCCGCTTTTGCCCCAATTTCCGCTGCCCGCCGGGTGCAGGAAATTGCCTTGGGGTGCGGGGAAAATACAATGCTGCAACCGGCTTTCAGGGCAATGATTGCCTTATATGCCACGGTGGATGTGGGATTTGTGCTGGGCACAATGGCCGCAATCACGCCCACCGGCACACCGATTTCCCATAGCTTGCCCGACTTATCTCCTTTTAATACACCCACCACTTGCATATCCTTTGTTCTGTTCCAAACCTCCCGGCTGGCAAAGGTGTTTTTTGTAATTTTGTCCTCCACGTTGCCAAAGCCCGTCTCCCGCACCGCCAGTTCCGCCAGTTCCAATGCCGCTTTTTCCACGGCTTCTGCCACTGCCTCACAAATTTTGTTCAGTTGCGCCTGACGCATTGTGGCAAGCTGCTTTTGGGCGCATTCTGCCTGCCGCGCCAATAGGCGCGCCTCCTGCTGCGCCCATAAATCCTGTTCTAATTCCATATTCTCTCTCCCACTTCCACTATCTGGGTTTCCCGGCAACCCCTTGCACAATCTTTGCAAATTCCTCACAAGCCGCGCCGCAGGCAGACCGGCTGCCTGTGAGCAGTCCGCCACCAAAATTCGTTGGTGACGGCGGGTTATATAGTTTACATAACTTTACATCCGCTGCTTTCATTGCCCCCTCCAACGCCACCATACTCTCCAATGGCGGCGCAATGAGATACGCCAGTGCCGACCCCACAGGCACATCTGCCTCTTTTGCCAGGAAGCTTCCGCAGCTGCTGACTGTGTGGGCAAGATAGGGCACATTGCCCGTTTCGGCAAAATCCAAGCCCTCTGCCACCGCCACAGCCCGTTCCATACCGGCGCGGACTGCGCCGGGTGTTTCGCCTGCCAAAATACCCAGCACCTCACCGGCATAGGGCGTGGTGGCGTTTTTCGCGCCGGCATAAAAGCTCTGCCCGTAAATCGCCTGCACCTCGGCAGCTTTTGTTGCCTCGTCCAAAGCAATATAGGTCACATCGTCACAGTCTGTGGTGAGCAGCCCCAAGCACCGAAAGTTTGTTCTCAACGATTTGCAAAATTGCGGCTCTGCGTTATCCAAAAACCGCACCGCCAACACCTTACACACCTTGCAACGCCACCCCGGAAACCTTCAGTTTCAGCATTTTTTCAATCAGTTCCGCAATCTTCTGCCCCGCCTGTTCCGCCGTTGTGCCTTGGTTGTGGATGTTGGAAACCACCGTACGGGCGGACTCGGACACACCGGTGTGGGGGTTGTAGGTGATATAGGCGGACATACTCTCGTTGGTCACAAGCCCGGGGCGTTCCCCCACCAACACGCACACCACTTCACACCCGGTAATGTCGCCCACGGCATCACCGGCACCCACACGGCAGTACTCCACGTACAATCCCTGTCCCAGGTCAATGCCCCTTGCTTTTAATGCCTTTTCCATACTCTTGGCACAGGCGATTCCGTTTGCCCGCACCGCATCACAGGAAATGCCGTCGCCAACCACCAACTGCACCTTGGGATTTTTGGGAAGCGCCTTGCGGATTTTCTCCTTGGTTTCTTCGTCAAAGGTTCTACCCAAGTCAGGTCTGGTGATATATTCTTCCCGGCTGGTGCAGCGGGTTTTCACAGCCACCAAGCCGTTTTGCTCGCCGAAATCCTCCGGCAAAACGGAAAAAACCGAGTCCTGCGCCGCCGCGTGGTCTGCCCGGAAGCGGAGCATAGACACCGTGTTATACCGGGGACCTGCCCGTCCCGTTGCCAGCCGCGCCGGTGTCTGTTCCTTTAATTTCATATAGCCCTCTTTATTGTGGGGATTCTCAACTTGATACAGTTTTCTTAAATTCAGTTTCGTGATATCCGGTACGAAATCCCCGGGCTCGTACCCATAATCCTTGCGTTCCAGATGTGGTTCTGTGGGCTTATAATCCGAGCCCTTCACCATAGGCTCTGCACCCATACCCTTTAAAATCTCCGCCACCATCTGGCTGATTTCTTCTTTATTCATTGGTTACACCTCCCCGATTTTAGTACAACAGCACCGAGCCGTCGCCAGCCTTCTTCGTCAGCTTGCCGTTTTCCACAAAGCCCATTTTTTCAAGCCAAGTCTGAAATTCCGGAATTGCCGTTTTGCCGGTAAGCTCACGAAGGGTTGCCGTGTCACGGAAACCGGTGGTCTGATAGCCCAGCATAATATCGTCGCCGTGGGGGATGCCCATAAAATAGTTGCAACCCGCCAAGGTCAAAAGTGCCGCTAAGTTTTCGTTGTCATTTTGGTCTGCCTTCATATGGTTGGTGTAGCAGCAGTCGCAGCCCATAGAAATGCCGGTGAGCTTGCCCATAAAATGGTCCTCCAAACCGGCTCTGGTTACCTGCCGGGCATCGTAGAGATACTCCGGACCGATAAAGCCAACCACCGTATTGACCAAAAACGGCGAATAATGCTTGGCAAAGCCGTAGCACCGGGCCTCCATGGTCACCTGGTCTGCCCCGTGATGGGCATCGGAAGAAAGCTCTGCGCCCTGACCGGTCTCAAAATACAGCACATTGGCCCCTTCGCAAGTGCCCTGATCCAGCAGCAAATCCTTTGCATCCTGAATGGTTTTTGCATCAAAGCCAAAGGCGGCATTGCCCTTTTGAGAGCCTGCGATGGACTGAAAAATCAGGTCGCAGGGCGCGCCCTTTTCCACCGCCTTCATCTGCGCCGTCACGTGGGCAAGCACGCAGTTTTGGGTGGGAATGCACCACTTTTCCTTAATTTCCTGGAACTTGTGCAGGATTTTCCCCACCTGCTCCGGACTGTCCGTCACCGGATTTAAGCCAATCACCGCATCGCCTGCGCCAAAAGAAAGTCCCTCTAACACCGACGCCACGATGCCGTCAATGGTGTCTGTGGTGTGGTTGGGCTGCAGGCGGCAGGACAATGTGCCCGGCAGGCCGATGGTGGTGTTGCAGTGGGCAGTGACCGGCATTTTGGCTGCTGCATAGATAAGGTCCAAATTGCTCATCAGTTTGCACACCGCCGCCACCATTTCCGAGGTCAGGCCCCGCCGGAGTCGGCAAATATCCCCGTTGGTGGTTTCTTCCGACAAAATATATTCCCGCAGCTGGGCAACCGTCCAGCCCTTGATTTTTTCGTACTGCCGCTTGTTCACATCGTCAATGATCAGTCGGGTAACCTCGTCGCTTTCATAGGGCACAACAGGATTTTCATACAGCTCCTGCAAAGTTACTGCCGACAGCACCACCTTTGCCGCCACCCGCTCCTGCGCGGTTTCCGCCCCAAGGCCCGCCAAGGTATCGCCGGTTTTCTCCTCATTGGCCTTGGCAAGCACCTGCTTTAAGTCCTGAAACACATAGGTCTTTCCCAACAACGTGGTTTTTAATCTCATTTTGCCACCTCTTCTAAAATTCGTTTCACCATAAAGTCCTCTACCATCATGGGGTTTTCCTGACAGCAGGGGTCCGACAGAATTTTCGCGGTAAGTTCCTTCGCCTTAAATTGCAATAGCCGCGGGTCAACCCCCGCCTCCTGCAGTGTTGCAGGCATAGAAAGCTGACTTCTTAAGCGGCACAACCCGTTTCGTAAGTTTCGCACCGCCACCGTGTCTGCCGTGCCGAAAAAGCCTGCGCTGCGGGCAAGGGTGCCGTAAACTTCTCCGCAAAAATGGGCATTGCACCCCACCACCGCAGGCAGCAATATGGCACAAAGCCTGCCATGGGGAATATGAAATTCTCCGCCCAACACGTGTGCCATGGCGTGACACAGACCCAAACCGGATTGGTTGAAGGCAATCCCCGCCATTGTGGCTGCCACGTGAATATTCTCCCGCACAGAGGTATCCCCGGCGAAGCTTGCCGGCAGCTTGGCATACGCCCGTATAAACGCCTCTTTTGCAAACATTCGGGTAAAATCGCTGGCACTTTTGGCAACATAGCTCTCGAGGGCATGTGCCAGCACATCAAACCCGGTGTCGGCAATTAAGCTTTTGGGCAAGCTTTCCAGGAGGCTACCGTCCAAAATTGCCACGGTTGGACAAATATCCTTGGAAATCAGCGGATATTTCACGCCCTTATGACTAATCACCGAAAAATCCGTAACCTCCGAGCCGGAGCCGGAGGTGGAGGGAATGGCAATTAACCTCACCGCTTCTTTGGAAAAATGCACCATCGCCTTGGCTAAGTCCATACAACTTCCCCCGCCCAGCGCAACCAGAGCATCAGGCTGAAACTCCTTGAGCATTTGCACGCCCTCTGCCGCCAGCTCCACCGTAGGATCGGGAGAAACCTTGTCAAACACCCGGCTTTCCCGGGGCTTTGCCAACTCCAGAATTTTAGTGCCCCACCCTTTTTGCGCCAAATAGGGGTCAATCACCAGCAGCAGCCGCTCCGACCCCAATTCCTGCAAATAGGAAAGACTTCCTGTCCCTGAAATAATCTTTGTTTTCACATCAACCCGCTCCAAAAAACCACCTCTAAAGCCAGTATTTCCCCCGATTTTCAAAATATGCGAAATTGTGAATTGTCCCGTATGAAAAAATATGTTATACTGAAAAAAATATCGGGGAGGTATCCCAATGCTTATTAAAAATCAGATTTATGAAGCCACAATTTGTGACTACACCACCGAAGGACAGGGCATTGCCAAAATTGACGGCTGCGCCGTGTTTATTCCCAACGCTATCTATGGGGAAAAAGTCCTTGTGAAAATAGAAAAAGCCCAGAAAACCTGGGCTTCCGGTAAGATTACGGAAATACTCCAAAAGTCTCCCCACAGAGTGAACCGGGAATGTCCCGTTGCCAAGCTCTGCGGCGGCTGCAATTTCTGGCATATGGACTATGAAGAAGAAACCCGCCTGAAGGCAGACCGGGTCAAGCAGTGCTTAAACCGCATCGGCGGCGAAACTTTGACTGAGCTGCCTATTTTGCCCGCCCCCTCTTGCAAAGCGTATCGCAACAAGGCGCAGTATATGCTCTCTACCAATAAGGGCAAGGCGGTTGCCGGCTTTTTTAGAGCAGGCACACATCAGGTGGTAGAAAACAGCCGATGCCTCATTTTGCCGGAGGAAATGGACAAAACCAAAGACCTGGTTATGGATTATGTAAACCAGTGTCGAGTGACGATTTACGATGAAGCCGCCCACAAGGGGCTTTTGCGTCATATTTATATCCGCAAAGGCTGGGTTTCCGGTGAAATCCTTGTTTGTTTGGTTGCCAACGGACGGAAGCTGCCCCATTTACCGGAGCTTTTAGAGCGACTCAAAACTGTCCCCGGCTTTACCTCGTTAGTTCTGTCAGTAAATACCCAAAAGGGAAATACCATTTTGGGTCAGGAATGCATCACCCTTTACGGAAACGGCTACATTGAGGACACCCTGTGCGGACTTAAATTCCGCCTGTCCCCCCAGTCCTTCTATCAGGTCAATCATCCCCAGGCAGAACGGTTATATAATGCCGCCATCGCCCAGGGCGAAATCACCAAGGATGACCTGGTGCTGGATTTGTATTGCGGCGTAGGCACCATTACCCTTTGTATGGCAAAGCACGCCAAAAAAGTGATTGGCGTGGAGGTTGTGGCGCAGGCGGTGGAGGACGCCAAAACCAACGCCAAACGCAACGGCATTGAAAACGCCGAATTTTTCTGCGGCGATGCCGGCAAAGCGGCTTTGGAACTGGAGCGCCAAGGCATCCGCCCGGATGTGGTGGTAGTCGACCCGCCCCGCAAAGGTCTAAACGCCGACACCATCGAAGCCCTGTCCAAAATGTCCCCCCGAAGAATTGTTTATGTCTCCTGCGACCCCGCAACTTTGGCTCGCGATGTTTCTCTCCTGAAAGAAAAAGGCTATCAACTAAAATCTGCCCAATGCGCCGATTTGTTCCCTCGAACGGCACATATTGAATCAATTGTTTGTTTGACAAACAATTGATTCAATAACTAAGTTTGCCTACGGCAAGTGAAGTTTCCTGCGGAAGTGAAGTTGCTGCGCAGTGAAGTTTCGCCTACGGCGAAGTGTTTTAGGCAAACTTAACTTCACTTGGCGCAAGCCAAACTTCACTGGTTGTAAACCAACTTCACTTTTGCGAAGCAAAAACTTCACCAAGAGGAGATTAATTTTATGAGAGATTCTGAATTGCGTACAAGAGCAAAAGCCCTTGCGCTACATATCATTGCAGCTTGTGATAAGGTTGACACCCGTAAAGGCAGAGGTGTTCTGATAAATCAAATTACAAGAAGTGCAACATCTATTGGTGCTAACATTCACGAAGCCACATACGCTTCCAGCACCGCTGATTTTATCAACAAGTTCCATATTGCACTCAAAGAATGTATTGAAACAGAATATTGGTTAGAAATCTTATCCGGGTGCAATGCAATGAGCACAGAGCAAGCACAAACACTCGTACAAGAATGTGGCATTATCCGCCGAATGCTGGTAAAATCTATAAACACCGCCAAGGCCCCTAAAGACTAACGACAAAACCCCGGCGTCCACATCGGACGCCGGGGTTATCCATTGGCAATTTATTTTACTTTCAAGAACATATAATCAAAAGCGATCTCTTCATTTCCTATTTTGAAAAAAACAGGATGCTGACCTATCTTTTGAAACCCGTATTTTTCATATAGGTGAATGGCTTGCAAATTATCGCTGCGAACCTGCAAATCAACAATTTCAAAGGACTGTTCCTTTGCAAGCTTTATAATTTCAGACAGCAATTGACTGCCTATTCCTTCGCCCCAATATTCCCTCAAAACAGAAACACCCACTTCGCCGCGGTGTTTCATTCGACGGGGCAAGCGGTTCAGGCTGGCATCGCCGACGATCTTGCCCTTCACCTTTGCCACAAGCATAAAATTATCACTGGAGTTTTCCTTTTGGCGAAGATATGCAGCTTCCGCCTCCGGTGTAAACGGCAAACCTTCCCCGCCAAAAGTCAGGTTGTCGGTTTCTCCACCTACCTGCTTTAGAAATGCTAATATTTCCTCAGTGTCTTCTGGCGCAGCTTTTTGAATAATAACATCCATAATCATTTTTCCTCCCTCAGCTTCTGCTTTTTCCCAATGACCAAAGCAATGGCTGCGGGCACAACAAAGTAAATTGCGTTCACAATAATCCAAACGGAAAAGGGGGCAGAATTCAGCGTGCTGTCATACCGGCTGTAATCTATCATCGTGTTCACAAAAAAGCCAAGCAGCAGAAGCACACATACCCCATAGCACACTTTTGCGCCATTGATTTTCTTCATAGATACACACCTCTCATTCAGCTGCTTTTCGATGCTTTGCAAATTCTATACTTTCCAATTCGCGAAGTTTTTTGAAATTATTGGGAAAGAAATAAAAACCAACCGTTCCCTCCGGGATACCGCCTAATGTTTTCCCGTCTTTATCGATCCATACCGTGGTAGCGCCGTCCCAAACCACAATTTTGTATAGCAGCGCAGTGTATGTACGCGCTACACCACCATCATAAGGGCCTTGCGGGATTGGAATGCACCCAATCACAAAAAGTATCGCAAGAACTATCAAGAAGAACCGGATAAACCACTTTACATCACTCATAACCATTCCGCCCCTAAATTTAAGTTTCCTCTCACTTTCATTATAGCAATCGCAAAACCCAAAATCAACTGGTCTGTCAACAAAAAACGCCCTGTGCCGGATAGCACAGGGCATCTTCGTTATTTCTTTCTTCTGTTTCCGTCTTTATCGTAGGCGCGGTACACCAGCATATAGATCAGCACCCACACCGCAACCACCAGCAGCAGCTCAATAATCACGCAAATCAGCGCTGTCACAATGGTCACCATTGCATTTTTGCCGCTGAAGAACAGGCTGATAATGAACATCGCCACTGTCAGAATACCGCCTAATATCAAGTACGCCTTGCCTGCCAAATGCTGGGCAAACCGCCAGGCCTCCACGCTGCCCATACCGAAATAGGTACGGAAACCCGCCCGGAAATTTGCCTCCTTAGGCGGAAAATAAAAGTACCAGATACCCAGACCCAGCAGCACCAGCGGCCCTAACAGCACGAAAAACCGAATCCAACCCTCTAAGGAGTTCATAAATTTCTCCGGCTCCGGCAGAAGCTTGGCAAAGTCAAAGTCCTGAAAAAACGACATAGTTTATCCCTCTTTCAGAATAGAGTTAATTTCGTGAATGAAGCCGTTCACATCCTGGAAACGGCGGTAGACAGAGGCAAACCGAATATAGGCAACCTCGTCCAGGGGGCGGATGCGCTCCAGCACCAGCTCACCAATCCGGTCGGTGCTGACTTCCCGCTCCAAAGAGTTTTGCAGCAGCTGCTCAATTTCTGTGGAAATCCGGTCCAAATCGGCAATTTCCACCTGCCGCTTATCAAAAGCGCGGACCATACTCTGCAAAATCTTGTTCCGGTCAAAGCTCTGGCGGGAGCCGTCCCGCTTGACCACAATAATGGGCAGGCTTTCCACAATTTCATAGGTTGTAAACCGGCGCTGGCACTTGAGGCATTCCCGACGGCGGCGAATGGAAGTGCCGTCCTCGGAGTGGCGGGAGTCTACAACCTTGCTTTCAGGGTCACCGCAAAAAGGGCAATTCATACCTTTCACACCTTTTCTCTATGATTTTGTCCATTATATCATAAGAAAATCCCATTGTCCAGCATTTTCCCCTTGCGCCAATTTCCGGAATCGGTTACAATAAGGAAAACTGCGGAAAGAGGACGCTTATGAAGAAAACGATTTTACTCTGTGTTTGGCTCTGGCTCTATTTAATCTGCGCCGCTTTGGGGCACGCAACCGACATAACCGCCACCCAGCAAACGGCAATGACCGTTCTGTCTGTCATCTTCTTTATTCCCGGCTTTTGGCTGCTGCTGGACGGCTGGAAACAAAAAAAGAAAGCGACCTGCAACCTCATCTTTTATATCAGTCTGGGCAGTCTGTGCCTGACGTTTTTGATGCTGGTTTTGAACATTTTGTCCGCCACCGGCTCGGAAACGCTGGGCAATGTGGTTTATGCGTTGCTCATTTGGCTATCCTCCCCTATGGTATGCAGCGGCTATTGGTTTCTAAGCCTGTTTCTTTGGGCAACTCTCCTTTTCTCGGCATTTTTCTGCAAAAAGAAGCTCTAAAAGTTCTCAAAAACCCGATTCTACTGCCAGTAGAATCGGGTTTTCTACTACCCATAGCACCGGAAACCCGGCAATTCTCCAAAACAAGGCAACCGAAGTGCGCCATTTTGGGTTATAATACTTGCGATACTTATTTCGGAAGGAGCATTCCTATGTCTTATCGAATCATTACAGATAACTGCTGCGATATGGAGCCGTCTTTTTACGAAAAGCTGAATGTCACAGTGGTCAATCTTTCTATGCTATATAGGGGCGAAGTACATCAGGACATTGACGAAGCCTTTATTAAGGCGTTCTATGCCGGTATGCGGGGCGGAGAAGTTGCCACCACCTCCGCTGTCAATCCCGACGGCTGGGCAAAGGTGATTGAGCCTGCCCTGCAAAACGGTGAGGATGCCCTGGTTTTGGCGTTCTCCTCCGGTCTTAGCACCACCTACCAGTCTGCCGTGATTGCCGCCGATGAGCTTTCTGAAAAATATCCGGAGCGGAAAATCCGCGTGATTGACACCCTGTGCGCTTCTTTGGGTCAGGGACTTTTCCTGTGGTACGCCTGCAAAAAACGGGACGAGGGCTATGAACTGGATGCTCTTGCAGATTACTGCCAGCAGCTGCGCCCCCAACTTTGCCACTGGTTTACTGTGGACGATCTGATGTTCTTAAAGCGAGGCGGCCGCATCAGCTCCGCTACCGCCGTGCTGGGTACAATGCTGCAGATTAAGCCTGTTCTGCATATGGACGATGAGGGCAAACTCATCAATATGTCCAAGGCCCGTGGCCGTAAGGCTGCCATCGATGCCCTTGCCAAAAAGTTAGGCGAAACCGGTCTGCCCGGCGAAAACGAGACGGTTTTCATCTGCCACGGCGACTGCATCGAGGATACCGAATATCTGGAAAACCTGGTCAAAGAAAAGTACGGTGTTAAGGAAGTTTACACCTACTACACCGGTGCGGTGATTGGCTCTCACTCCGGCCCCGGCACCCTGGCTCTGTTCTTCTTAGGCAATCAGCGATAAGCAGGATGTCATTGCGAGCCCCAACGGGGCGTGGCAATCTCCGCAGTTAAGCTTCCACTTATAGTTAAAAGGTGTTGTGCGCTTGCACAACACCTTTTTATCATTATTTATCTTCCTCGGCGACCAGGTCTAGGGTGATTGCCTTGCGGCTGGGGATGAGTCTTGTGTACTTGACACCGGCGGCATCCAGCATCCGCTTGGAGGCCACATTGCCGGGTGTGCCGGCGTACTTGTCAGACAGATACACAACCTCCTTCACGCCGCTTTGAATAATCGCCTTGGCACACTCATTGCAGGGAAACAGCGCAACATACACCCGGCTGCCCCGCAAATCTCTGCCGTTGGCGTTGAGGATTGCGTTCAGCTCTGCGTGAACCACAAAGGGATACTTGGTTTCTGCGCCCTCTCTGTCCCAAGGGAATTCGTCGTCGTTACAGCCGTGGGGCATACCGTTATAGCCGGTGGAAATAATAATGTTCTCCGGAGAAACGATGCAGGCGCCCACCTGGGTGCTGGGGTCCTTACTGCGGTGCGCTGCTAACTTGGCAACGCCCATAAAATACTCATCCCAAGAGATATAATCTGTTCTTTTCATAGAAAATCCCCCAAAAGGTTTTTCTTTATCTTACCAAATGTAACCTACATTGTCAAACAAAAAAGGGCGGTGCAAATGCACCGCCTTTTTTTAATCAAACAAGTCCTTGTGCATATCGAAGAACTTTTTACCCTTGGGGTTGGATTTTTCCTCCCAGGACTTATCCAGCTTTTTTAAGAGTTCCTTTTGCTCCTTACTGAGCTTCGTGGGGGTCTCCACTACCACGGTAAACCGGTGGTTGCCGCGGCGTTTGGGATTGCCCACTTGGGGAATGCCCTTGCCAGGGAGAATAAATTCCTTGCCAGTCTGTGTGCCTTCAGGAATATCGAATTCCACCTTGCCGTCCAGTGTGGGCACCATAATTTTGCTGCCCAAAGCCGCCTGGGTAAAGGTAATGGGCACCTCGCACAGCACCTCCATGCCCTGCCGCTGGAAAATAGGATGGCGGCGGATTGCAACCTCCACCAGCACATCGCCGTGAGGTCCGCCGTTGGTACCTACGCAGCCCTCACCGGACAGGCGGAAGCTCTGTCCGTGGTTAATGCCTGCCGGCACTTTGGCTCGCACTGTGCGGCTTTTGCGCACCTTGCCCTTGCCGCGGCACTGAGAGCAGGGATTTTTCACAATCTTACCCCGACCGGAACAGGAAGGACAGGTGGAAGTGGACTGGAACGCCATACCCATCATATTTTGTGTTACGCGGATTTGACCGGAGCCGCGGCACTGAGAGCAGGTTTCCACCACGCCGTCATCGGAACCGGAGCCGTTACACTTGCCGCAATTTTCAATGCGGTAGTAAGTAATTTCCTTTTCCACGCCAAAAGCGGCTTCTTCAAAGGTAATATCCAGTCGCACGCCGATATCCTCACCCCGCCGGGGGGCATTCTGGTTGCGACGGGAGCTGCCGCCACCAAAGACTTCGCTGAAAATGTCACCGAAGCCACCAAAGCCGCCAAAACCGCCGAAGCCGTCAAAGCCTGCGCCGCCACCGCCAAAATTGGGGTCCACGCCGGCAAAGCCAAACTGGTCATACTTGCTGCGCTTATCGTCATCGGACAGCACCTCGTAAGCCTCGCCCAGCTCCTTGAACTTCTCCTCCGCCTGCTTATCCCCGGGATTTCTGTCCGGATGGTATTTCATCGCGCTTTTGCGATATGCTTTTTTTATCTCCTCGGCGCTGGCATCCTTTTTGACGCCCAGCACCTCATAATAATCGCGTTTGTTTTCTGCCATAATTTCCTCGCCAAAACCAACTTAGGGGCGGATAGTATCCGCCCACCGTCTTTCCTGTCATCCCGAGCGTAGCCGAGGGATCTACGCACCTTCGTTGATGCGTAGATTCTTCGACTACGGGCTACCGCCCTCCGCTCAGAATGACAAGTTCTATTGTTTAGTCCACAGTTTCGTAGTCGGCATCTACCACGCCGTCATCGGGCTGGTTGGGCTGACCCTCCTGGGGCGCAGCCTGCTGATACAGCTTTTCAGACACGGCATAGAAAGCCTTTTGCACTTCCTCGGAAGCATCCTTGATGGCCTGCAGGTCAGTGCCCTTGTTGGCTTCCTTCAGCTTGTCAACAGCAGCCTGAATGGATGCCTTTTCCTCTTCGGAAATCTTGTCACCCAGCTCACCCAAGGTCTTTTCGGTCTGATAAACCAAGTGGTCAGCATTGTTGTGGGTGTCCACCTCTTCCTTGCGTGCCTTATCCTCGGCAGCATACTGCTCAGCTTCCTTCACTGCCTTGTCAATGTCCTCCTGAGACAGGTTGGTGGAGGCGGTGATGGAAATCTGCTGCTCCTTGCCGGTACCCAAATCCTTAGCGGAAACCTTCACGATGCCGTTGGCGTCGATGTCAAAGGTAACCTCAATCTGGGGCACGCCGCGGGGAGCGGGTGCAATGCCGGTCAGCTGGAAGCGGCCCAAGGTCTTATTGTAAGCCGCCATCTCGCGCTCGCCCTGCAGCACGTGGACCTCAACGGAGGTCTGGCTGTCAGCAGCGGTGGAGAAGACCTGGCTCTTGCGGGTGGGGATGGTGGTGTTGCGGTCGATCAGTCTGGTGAATACGCCGCCCATGGTCTCAATACCCAGAGACAGGGGAGTGACGTCCAGCAGAACAACGTCCTTTACGTCGCCGGTCAGCACGCCGCCCTGAATTGCCGCACCAAGAGCTACACACTCGTCGGGGTTGATGCCCTTGAAGCCTTCCTTGCCGGTGATGCCCTTGACGGCTTCCTGAACGGCAGGAATACGGGTAGAGCCGCCAACCAGCAGAACCTTATTCAGGTCAGAAGCGGACAGGCCGGCGTCGCTCATTGCCTGACGGACAGGCTTCAGTGTACGCTCAACCAGGTCAGCAGTCAATTCGTTGAACTTTGCGCGGGAAATAGTGATGTCCATATGCTTGGGGCCGGTTGCGTCGGCAGTGATATAAGGCAGATTTACGGTAGTGGTAGTCATACCGGAAAGCTCGATCTTTGCCTTTTCAGCAGCCTCACGGAGGCGCTGCATAGCCAT
>JAZRHG010000040.1:0-6275 GCA_045644625.1 Faecousia sp. | reverse complement strand
TGCCTTGCAGCGCTGGGGCTCGTTCTGGAAGCCGCGCTCTGCGTAGAATTCCTGCTCACCGGCGGTGAAAACGAATTCGTTGCCGCACTCTTTGCAAACTAAAGTCTTGTCTTCGTACATTGTGTTTACCTCTTTTCGGTTTTTAGACGCCCCGTGCAAACCTCATCAATCGACTGGAAATAACTAAGGGCTATAATATTGGTGGTAACCCACCATAAAGCGGATTATACACAATTCGTTCATATTTGTCAATAGTTTCTAATTGTTTTTCTTAGAAAAAATAACATTTTGTGCAATATTGTTAAATTTCAAACATTCCCTGGGCGGGGGCATCCAAGTGCAGGTGGTTGTAGGCAAGATGCGTGACGCAGCGACCCCGGGGGGTACGGGTCAAAAAGCCCAGCTGCATCAAATAAGGCTCGTACACATCTTCCAAGGTGATAGCCTCTTCGCCAATGGTGGCAGCCAAAGTCTCCAGGCCCACAGGACCGCCGCCGTAATTCTGGATAATGGCGGTGAGCATCCGGCGGTCGATGTTGTCAAGGCCCAAATGGTCCACTTCCAGTCGGGACAGTGCCAAATCCGCCACTTCCTTGGTAATCATACCGTCGCCCAGCACGCAGGCAAAGTCCCGCACCCGGCGCAAAAACCGGTTGGCAATACGGGGGGTGCCGCGACTGCGTTTGGCAATTTCCAAAGCGCCGGCAGGGTCAATTTCAATGCCCAAAATGGTTGCCGAGCGGGTGACGATTTTGGCAAGCTCTTCGTGGGTGTAAAGCTCCAGCCGCAGGCTCACGCCGAAACGGTCACGCAAAGGCGCAGAGAGTTGACCGGCGCGGGTGGTAGCGCCCACCAAAGTGAATTTGGGCAAATCCAGACGAATGGAGTTGGCAGAAGGACCTTTGCCCACAATAATATCGATGGCAAAATCCTCCATAGCCGGGTAAAGAATTTCCTCTACCACCCGGTTTAGCCGGTGGATTTCGTCAATGAACAAAATATCGCCGGGGTTTAGGTTGGTCAGCAGCGCCGCCAAATCACCGGGCTTTTCAATGGCAGGCCCGGAGGTGATGCGAATGTTCACACCCATCTCGTTGGCAATGACACCGGCAAGGGTGGTTTTGCCCAAACCGGGAGGTCCATATAATAATGTATGGTCCAGCGGCTCACCCCGCTTCCGGGCGGCTTCGATATAGATGCTCAAATTGGCTTTGGCTTTCTCCTGACCGGTGTAGTCAGACAGCAGCTTGGGGCGCAAACCGATTTCTCCCGCATCCTGCGGAGCAAAGGTGGGGGAGATAATGGGCTGACCCAAATCTTCGTTAAATTCTAAACTCATATAATCCTCCGGATAATTGACAACTGACAACTGTCAATTGTCAATTCTTCATTACCATAGCGCGAAGGGCGTAGCGGACCAGCTCTTCGGTGGTTGCGTTGGGGTCGGCGCCTTTCAGGGCGGTGGCGATTTCTGCGGGGGAGTAGCCCAGTTCCTGCAGGGCGGCCTGCGCCAAAGGTGCGTTACCCTGGGGCGCGGGGGCGGAAAATCCACCGGCGGAGAAGTCCAGCTCGGAAGAAGCGCCGCCCATTTTGTCCTTTAATTCCAAAATGATGCGCTGGGCGAGCTTTTTGCCTACGCCCTGAGCGGCGGTGAGCAATTTCTCGTCGCCGGTCATCACCGCCAAAGTGAAATTCTGGGGACCGGCAGACAAAATTGCCAAGGCTGCTTTGGGACCCACACCGCTGACGGAGGTTAAAAGACCGTAGCAGTGCTGCTCCTCCCGGCTGATAAAGCCGTACAGGTCAAAGGCATCCTCGCGAATGGACTCTGTGATATACAATTTGGCAGACTGGTTCAGCTTCAGCTGGGCAGCGGTGTAAGGCGTGACGCGGCAGCCGTAGCCAACGCCGCCGCAAACAATCACGGCAAGTCCAGGCTCCAGCACTGCAACAGTCCCGGAAACATAGTACAACATAAAACACACCTGTATTAATTGACAATTGACAATGGACAATTGACAATTATTCTTTCATAGATTTTACAATAGAAATCAATAATCTTTCTAATTCGTTACAGTCGGCAAAAATAGATGAAAATTGTGCGTGAGTCAAATAATCTGTTTCGTGCAATAGGCGAAGCCAATAATTTGTTTCATAGGCTTCCTTCAAGGCAATATTAAGCTTGTTTATAAAATCTGCCCTGCTTTGTGCCTGCTGTGATTCGGCAACATTGGCACCAATACTTGTGCCGGCGCGTAATAATTGTTTTGACATCACAAACTCTTTTTGCTCCGCTTTTAAGAATTTGCATAAATTTACAATCCGCTTTGCAAAGAGGAAACTCTTGTTTTGAATCGAGGCTTGCATTTTAAGCATACTCCTTAATTTAAATTATCGCGATAGCGATACAACAATTGCCAATTGACAATTGTCAACTGTCAATTCTTGAAAGCAGAGATGTGCTGGAGCGGGCGTGGCAGAGGGCAATGGCGATGGCATCGGCGGCATCGTCGGGTTTGGGGAGCTTTTCTAAGTGCAGCAGGCGCTTGGTCATCTCCTGGACCTGATGCTTGGTGGCTTTTCCGTAGCCTGCCACTGCCTGCTTGACTTGCATTGGTTTATATTCAAATACAGGCACACCTGCCTGATAAATAGCTAACAGGATAACACCCCGGCTTTGCGCAACGCCAATGGCGGTGGTGACATTGTGACCAAAAAACAGTTCTTCAATGGCCACGGCATCGGGCTTGGTGGTTTCCAAAAGCGCACACATATCCCGATAAATAGTTTCCAGCCGGGCGGAGAAATTCTGCCCGGCTGGCGTGGTGATTGCACCGCATTTTTGAAGTTGCGTGTTGCCCCTATGTGCTTCGATGAGGGCAACGCCGGTGATTCCGTATCCTGGGTCAATACCCAAGATCTTCATAAAATCACCTCACGGTATTTAGGTTGTTACGATAATGTACCAAGCAATGACGATGATGGCAACGACTCCGGCGATGATACCCTTGACGAGTCCGGACTTGCCCTTCTTGGGGTTATACGGATCTGCCTCCAGGTTCAAGTCGAAATCCAGCTCTGTGCGTTCTTCCTCCATTTTCTCTCACCTCCTATTAAGGTGAATTTATCATAGCACAAATTAAGGTGAATTTATCATAGCACAAACAAATGTGTTTGGCAAGAGGAAATACATTATAATAATGGAGAATTGAGAATGTATGTCACTGCGAGGTGGTGCTCCGCGCAGCGAATCAAAAATTATAATGTCTGCCGGGGGCAAGCATACCACAAGTAGCGACACGCGTCAGTCAGGAAATATCCGAAAAGTGCAGGCTGTACAAGGGGGCTGAAAAGGGGAAATAAAGTTTTGTAAAAAATGTATAAAAAACCCTTGCAAAATTCTGACAAAGGTGGTATAAATATAATAAGTGTAGCTATCTATGGGACAATTATACCCAAAACGCGGACACGAAAATTGTAAACAACAGGAAAAAACCAACCTTTGCCGAAAGGCCAATCTGTCATTCTGAAGGGCGTGGCTTGTTGCCGAGCCGCCGGTCAGCGCTTCGTTTTTCAGCGTGACATATAGGTTTTTTGGCAATCGGTTGGGATGCTCCTGATGGGGGCAACCCCTCGTTTAAAAAATTTTTTGTTAGGAGGAAACAAAAAATGAGTAAGATCACAAAACGTTTGCTCAGCTTGCTGGTTGTGATTACTATGGTTCTGTCCATGGTACCCACCACCGGTCTTCCCGCTGTGGAAGTCAAGGCTGAAGAGCAAGCAACGACGACTACCAGTGTCATTCCTGCAGACGCTCAGCAGAAGATTGCTGATGCTGCAGCACTGGGCAACTGGAAGACTGAACAACTTCAGGCGCTGATTGCCCAGGAAAATGAGTTGTGTCCTATGTGTGGACAGACGGTTGAAAAATGGAATGCATGGCCGGGCCAACGAGTTGATAAGCGCGGTGCGGTGCACTATTATCTGACCGGTACAACTGCCCATACTGAGACTGGCAGCCCCAGCTACTATTCCTTTGGCGTGTATTCTAATACAACGCTCTGTGTAGCTTTGGTTGGTGCGAACCACACCTCCTGGGGGCCGTTTATTCAGTCCCGTGAAGCAGGCGGTGTTGTCAACATTATGGGTCAAGGTACCGTAACTGCAAATGCCCAAAATACTGGCTTCGGTGGTGCAAGTACTTTCTACCTTAACAACACCACTACGGTCAATCTCTATGGCGGTACTTATACCTTTAGTGGCAGCAGTACGGGCGCATCCAATGCAGTTATTGTGGCTGCAGGCCAAAGTGTTGTGAACCTTTATAATGATGCTACCATTGGTAATGAGGAACAGAGCACCACTACAGCGATTAATGTTACTGTTAATGATATGACACTCAATATGTACGGCGGTACCATCCGTAACGGTTATGCAATGAACAATGACTACGGCGGAAATGTGACCGTGACTGGTGCTGGCGTGTTTAATATGTATGGCGGCACCTTGACTGGCGGTATCGGTGCGGCTTACGGTGGCAACCTCTATGTCAAAGGCGGTACAGCCAAGATTTATGACGGTACAATTTCTGACGGTAGCAGATGGCGCAGCTATGGCGCCGGCGGCAATGCAGCTGTGCTTGGCGCAGATGCTACCTTGGAGATTTACGGCGGCAAATTTATCGGCGGCACATCCGCCGGTAACGGTGGCGGCAACGTTGCTGCACCTGGCAGTAACTTTAATGCCGATTGGGTGGGCGGTACTTTGACCATTAACGGCGGTACCTTCACCGGCGGCACGACTACAGCCGGAAGAGGCGGCAACTTGTATATTTATGGTCAGGATGCTGTAACTATCAAGAATGCTACTTTTGAAGACGGCGATTCTGTTGACCACGGCGGCAATATCTATATTGAACGCCGTAAGGTAGACAATGTACTTACCTCTGAGACCCCTGATGTACTGGAAAATGTAACTGTGAAAAACGGTACTACCAGCGGCACAGGCAGCAATATCCGTGCACAAGCACCTTTGACCATCACCGATTCTACGATTATCGGTGAGGCTGGCATCAATGTTTCTGCTAACCAGCCGCTGATCATTAACGATTCTGTTGTAGGCAGCAATAACGGCATTAACATTAATGCCTCTAACATTACCATTAACGGCGGTTCCTACTATGGTGATGATAACCATAGTGATACCAGAGATGACGGCGCGAACATTACTTGTAACGGTACTTTGGTGCTGAACGGCGGTAATTTCAACGGTGCTATCAACCCCACTGGTTCTAACCTGACTTTGGCAGGCACATTGCGGATTGATAGTACAATCACTTTGCCTGACGGCTCTACCAGCGAATCAAGCACTGTAGGCTTGACTCTGCAAAATATGAAAACGCAGATCGACATTAATAACTTGAATGCTGACAGCTATATCTACTTCAGAGGTGCTGAAAATCAGCTGCTGGCTACCAGCGAAAATGCGCAGAATGTTGCTACCTGCTTTGCAGAGAAGTTTAACGGTGGCTGTGCTGCCGCCCTGGGCGATGACTTGCGTGCAATGCGTAGTGGTGCTAACTACACCTGTCATGCAGATTGCTGCGACGGCAAAACCGTTTATTTCAAGGCTTACGGCGTCACCAACGAGTATGTTGCCGATTGGGACCATATTATGCTGACGGACAATACCTCTGTAGACACGGAGTTGTTTGATGGCGTGGACGCAGATCAGGTTTTGCTCCTGAAGGGTTTCACTTTAACACTGGGTTCCGATATGAACATCGGCGCGTCTAAGAGCATTACCGACTATTTTGGTGGCGGTAAGGTAAATGGCACAGTAACAGTTGACGAAGGTGTTCTGACCGTTTGCAATAATACTTCCTTTGAAATGCTGAAGGTCGACGGCGGTCAGATCGTCTTCAAGGACTGGGCCGGTACGGCCACCCTGGATGCGCCTATCGGTGAGGACGGCGTGATTGCCGGCGTATCCGTGGCAGGCGACTTCAGCGGTAAGCTGACCCACGCTACCACCGGCGAGGCAATTACCTTTGACGGCACAAACCTGGTCACTAAGGTTCCCTTCACTGCAGACTGCCCTGTTTGCGGCGCAGTGGACGAGTGGATCGAGTTCACCGGTCAGACCATCGAGCTGGCAAACAGTGAGCATGCTCACTACTACTTAGCTGGTGATGTGACCACCGGTGAGGATGCTCCTGAAAACATCATCACTTTGGGCGCAAACCAGAAGCTCTGTCTGAACCTGAACGGTCACAC
>JAZRHG010000039.1:0-29237 GCA_045644625.1 Faecousia sp. | reverse complement strand
ATGGCAATCAAGGGTGGCATCGTTGAAGGTAGCGTTCTGACTGCTCAGCAGCTCAACGGCTTCGGCGAACTGCCCAGCAAGAATGCTCTGGTTGCTTCCGTGCTTGGCACTTTCTTGGCACCTATCTCCAGCTTGGCTTTCGTTTTGGATCAGATCCGTATCCAGAAGGAGTCCGGTGTGGAAGTTCCCGCTGCTGAAGCAGCCGCTGAAGCACCCGCTGCAGAAGAAGCACCTGCCGCTGAGGCTGAAGCTCCCGCAGCAGAAGAAGCTCCCGCTGAAAACGCAGAAGCTTAATTACACGTAAATAAACAAACTACAAACACTTATTATTAGGAGGAAATTACAATGGCTAGTGAAAAAGTCACTGCTCTCGTTGAGGAAGTTAAGGGTTTGACCGTTCTGGAGCTGTCCGAGCTGGTTCACACTCTGGAGGAAGTTTTCGGCGTTTCCGCCGCTGCTGCTGCTGTTGCTGCTCCCGCTGCTGGCGGTGCTGCTGAGGCTGCAGAAGAGAAGACCGAGTTCGACGTTATCCTGAAGAACGCTGGCGCTTCCAAGCTGAACGTTATCAAGGTTGTTCGCGCTGTTACCGGCCTGGGTCTGAAGGACGCTAAGGACCTGGTTGACAACTGCCCCAAGACCCTGAAGGAAGCTGTTTCCAAGGAAGACGCAGAGAAGATGATTGCCGAGCTGAAGGAAGCTGGCGCAGAGGCAGAGATGAAGTAATTTTACTTCACCTGATACACAAACAACAGCCGCCAATATTTGGCGGCTGTTATTCTTAGGAGGTCTGTATGGAAAAGATTGCAGAAATCTTTAGCGGTTTCGGAATCAACTTCGACACATTTTGGAAGGCTGCTGTGGTTTTGCTGATTGGCACGTTCTTAATCAGCATCTTCGGACGTTTTGTCTTTGGAAAACGTTCTACTTTGAATAACGCAGTTTCTTCCGCCTTTGCCATCCTGTTTATCTACGCCGGTGTGGTAGTGTTGCGGTGTACCGGAAGTGTACTATCTTCTTTTATAACGCCCCTGCCTTTCGTTACCTTTTCAGAAAATTACATACATTTCTTCCGCTTTGGCGGCACTGATTTTCTGAAAATCTGCGCAGAAGTGCTCAATATGTTGATTTTGGCATTTCTTGTAAATTTGGCAGATAGCTGGCTTCCCAGAGGAAAGAACCTTTTCCTTTGGCTACTCTTCCGAGTCCTGACGGTTCTCATTGCCTTCATTCTGCATTATATTGTTGTTGGTTTGCTGGGTAGTTACGTTCCCGAAGGCATCGCCACCTATGCACCCATCATCTTGGTAGGGGTTGTGATTGTGCTGCTGTTAACCGGCGCATTAAAAATTGTTGTAGGCGCAGCGCTCACAACAGTAAACCCCATTATCGGCGCGCTTTATACCTTCTTTTTTGCCAATATCGTTGGCAAACAGATCACGAAAGCTGTGCTGACCACCGCAATTTTAGGCGGCCTGATTTATGCTTTGGAGGCGATGGGCATTACCGCCCTTTCCATTGCTGCAGGCGTTCTGTTTGCCTACATTCCCGTACTAATCATTTTGATTGTGCTTTGGTATGTTGTTGGTCGGTTCTTATAAGCCTAATTCCGGTATCCTGGTGATACCGGAATTTTATTTGACTTTTTTCTTCAAAGTGTTAAAATATCAACACAGGAGTTGAGAATATGAAAAAAGTGATTTGCATTTTACTCTGTTTCATTTTCTTACTTGCCATTTCCGGCTGCAGTAAGGAAATCACCAAAGTCCCTAATCCAATGGAGTATCCCGATTATACTTTCAGCGAAACGCCCACCACCGACCAAATGCGTCAAATGGCGGTAAAGGCGATGTCTGACGCTATGACCATTCAATGGTTTACAGACCAGGAATACTCCTATTACAAAAATGGACTGGCAAGCAACAAAAACTTCGTTCACGGGCCGGGCTACATCTACGGTGGAATGATGTATTCTGATGCAAGCTCCGGTCTGTTTCAGTTCTTCGAATTTTATAATAAAGAAACCGGCTATCTGGAATACGAGGGCAGCTCCAACCAACTGAAGACTGAATTGGGCAGCGCTTGCTCAGACACACTGCTTTGGGCTTGGTCCACCGTTTGCACCTCCATCACCGGCGGTTTTCACCCTGTGCTAATGGTGCCAAAAAATGGCTTCCGGATTGTTGGTGATTACAAGATAAAAGAAGGTATTGATTCCTTCCATCTCTACCCCAGCTATGTTATTATTGAAGACAACCCACAAGAGGTCATTCTGGATGCCTATGCAAAAATGTTGCCTGCTGACGCCCTGGTCGCTTACACGGAAGATCACGCCATTATGGTAATTGAAAAACCGGTTGTTGCCTATTTGGATGACGGCAGCATCGATATGAAAAACAGCTATGTTCTCACCCAGGACAACCGTGCCGGTGACCGGACAGACAGCGGTTTTGTAGAAGTAGATAAGGACGACTATATTGAGTACAGAAGTGGCGTTATCGGTGGTAAATTCACCTTTGAGGAACTATACACAAGAAAATATATCCCTGTAACCGCACCGGAATTCACCGGTGAAAAGGCTTACGAAAAGGCCTTTGTTTCTGCAAATGAGGAAAATGTCTCCAGCTTTGAAGAGCTTATGCAGGTTACATTGACATCCAACTACCCTCTTGCGGTTGTAAATGCCTATATTGTTGATCAAGACGGTAAAGAAACACAGCTGGACCGGGTACTCTTCCACGGTTACGACCCGAAAGGCGTTCCCCGCAGCCTTGCAATCAAAGATATAGACGCTTTGGGTCGGCTAAACCTTGATAAATGTGCCGGCTGTACCCTCAAGTTTGAGGTTGTGGTATCCACCGGCGAACGTTTTGTACCTATTGAATTTGATTTTTAACATAAAATCTCCGATGCTTTTGCATCGGAGATTTTGCTTTATTCGGCATTTTCAATGGCGGTGATGACTTCGGCAACCTTGTCGGTGTTGACAGTTTCCATCAAGCCGCTGTCGTAGCTTTGGGCAACCATTGGGTCAATGGGCAGTCTTGCCAAAACAGGCAGATTGAAAGCCTCGGCAACCTCATCCAAGCGGCTCTCACCAAAGACGTTGATTTTCTTGCCGCAGTCGGGACATTCTAAATAGCTGTAATTCTCCACAAAGCCCAAAACGGGAATGTGCATCATATTTGCCATCTTTACTGCCTTGGCAACAATCATAGACACCAAGTCCTGAGGGCTTGTGACAATCACTACGCCGTCTACTGGCAGGCTTTGGAACACAGTCAGGGGCACATCTCCGGTACCGGGAGGCATATCCACGAACATATAGTCCACATCTTCCCAGATTACGTCAGTCCAAAACTGCTTTACCGCACCGGCAATCACAGGACCGCGCCAAACCACAGGATCGGTGTTGTTGTCCAATAGCAGATTGATAGACATTACCTGAATGCCGGTGGTGGTCAGCGCAGGATATAACCCTTCTTCCGTTGCACCTTGGCATTCTTGAACGCCAAAGGCAGTTGGTGCGGACGGACCGGTAATATCCGCATCCAACACCGCGACGCGTTTGCCCTTTCTGGACATCGCCACCGCCAGCATAGAGGTTACTGTGGACTTACCTACGCCACCTTTACCGGAGACAACTGCAATTACCTTTTTGACACTTGCCTTATCATTTAATTTTGCAAGCAAGCTCTCCTGCTTGCGGTCTGCGCAATCGCTGCCGCAGGTAGAGCAATTTCCGCTACATCCACTCATTATATTTACGCTCCTAACATTACAATTTCTGCCTATTATAAGGCGGTTTTACAGAACTGTCAACTGTTTAAATCTGTGCATTTTCCCACTGCATCATCAGCTCCATCAGGACCTCTTCTTCCTTTTCTTTTTCCGACAAAAGGCGTGTCAATTCCTGATAATCAGAACCGGATTGGGAAATTTTCTCATCATATTCCGCAAGCAATTGTTCCTGCTTCTCAATTTCCCGTTCCAGACGGCGTACTAACTTTTCACTTTCTTTTGTGCCGCCCTTGGGTTTTTCCTTTTTGGGCTTGTGTTCAACCACCACCGGGGCTTTCAACATTGCTTCGTGGTCCAAAATAGAGCGGTACTTTTGATAGCCGCATTTGAAATCCCGAACCTTGCCATCCTCTAAAAGCCAAATCCGCTCAGCAAATTTTTCGATAAAATAGCGGTCGTGGGAGACAAAGAGCAAAACACCCTCAAATTCCTCAATGGCAGCTTCCACCCACTCACGGGATGCAATATCCAAATGGTTGGTAGGCTCGTCCAAGATCAGCAAATTGATTTTCTCATCCATTAGCATACAAAGCCGCAGGCGGGATTGCTCGCCACCGGAGAGATTTCCCACCGACTTGAACACATCTTCGCCCTGGAACAAAAAGGCGCCCAGGCGGTCACGAGCGGTCTGAGGCGTGCAGTTTTTCTCATAAAGCATTGTGTCATAAAGGCTGCGTTCCGGATGGTCAAAATGGATAATCTGCGGTAGGTATCCCCACTTAACTGTCGGCCCAAACTGAATTTTACCCTGACAGGTTTCATCTCCCAGCAAGCATTTGATAAAGGTGGTTTTGCCGGTACCGTTATCGCCAAGAAGCGCAATGCGCTCACCGCCTTCTACCTTCAGTTCCACATCAGAAAAGAGGCAACGGTCGCCAAAGCTTTTCTCCACATTTCGCATCGTAAAAACCACATCACCGGAAAAGTCTTTTTCACCAAAGGTTGCCTTCATCGTCTTTTCCGTTTTGGGCTTTTCCGTCTTTTTAATCCGCTCCATACGGTGCTGAATGGACATCGCCCGGCGGTACAGGGTACGGTTGTTGATACCCCAGCCCTTCATCCGTTCCACCGTATAGCCCAACTGTTTCAGTTTCGCCTGTTCCTGCTCGTACTGTTTCAGCTGCAGATTAAAGCGGGCCTGCTTTTCCTCAATGTAGAAGGAGTAATTTCCGGAATAAAACTCTCCGTGACCATCCACGATTTCAATCACCCGGTCAGCCACCCGGTCTAAAAAGAAACGGTCGTGGGAGATGGTCAAAACAGTGCCCTTGAAGCTGTTGATATAGCCCTCCAGCCACTCCACACTGCGCAAATCCAAATGGTTGGTCGGCTCATCCAACAATAGGATATCCGTCTGCTCCAAAAGTAATCTTGCTAAGTTGACACGGGTTTTTTCACCACCGGACAGGCTGGAAAATTCTTGCGTTCTCTGCTCTTGGGTAACGCCCAAGCCGTTACAGATTTTATCCACCTGCACATCCATATCATAACCGCCACCGGACTGGAAGCGGTTGCATAAGTCATCATAAGCACGCAGCAGATCCTGTGTTGCGTCTGTCTGCATTTGCTTTTCAATCTGCGTCATTTTGTTCTTAATGGCGCGCAGTTCTGAAAAAGCAGAGCGCAATACATCCTCTACTGTAAACGCTGGTGGAAAATTTGGAATCTGTGAAATCAATCCCAATCGCTTATTGGGATTGATATACACTTCGCCATCGTCATAGTCCATTTGTCCGGTGAGGATGTTAAACAGGGTGGTTTTTCCACAGCCGTTACGGCCCAGAATCGCCACACACTCCCCTTCTTGGACCTCAAAAGAAAGTCCCTCCAGGAGGTTTTCACCAATGACGAAAAACTTTGTTAAATTTTTGACAGAAATGTCAATCATTTTGTATCTCCAGTTGATTTAGAATTTTCGTAAATTCCGCTTTGCAATACAACAAATTCACCGCCTGCAGCATAGCATTACTGCTCATATGCTCCGGCAAATTCAATTCCTTCAACACTTTTTTGCGAAGCTTGCTGCTGTCAACGCCGCCTGACAAGCCCAAGTCCACAAAATCAGCCTTTGTGATTTCGTTAGCGGCCTGCACAGCTTGCCCCAAAATGGTGGCACCGGCTTTTCGGAGACTTTCCAGGATAATCTCCGGGGTCATTCCCTCCACGCCAAGCTTCCCTTCCTTTCCGGGAGCAGTTTTTCTCCGCTCCTTACCGTAAATATCCGGGATGTAGGCGTGTTTTAACTGCTCCTGCGGAATGCAGCTTTTTAAGAAATTGCGAATCACAAAACCTGCGCCATCCGAATCCGTCAGAACAATGAGCCCTCTTTTTTCCGCCACACTGCGCAGTAGTTGCACCAGGGCTTTATCCTTGTGAACGTGAAAGCCGTCTGTCTGAAAAATCGGTGCGTCCACAATTTGTGACAGGGTGTTTTTATCATAACGCCCTTCCACCACAATGGCTTCCTGAATTTTAACCATTCCGAGCCTCCTGCGCCAGTTTTAGAATTAACAGCTCCAAAATGCGCTCCGGTTCATCAAAGGAAGTTTTCAAATGCAGGTCTGCCTCTAAAATCAGCTGGGAGGCAGCTTTATAAAAACGGGGAGAAAAGTTTTTTGCGGAGTTCATCAACCGTTTTACAACGAACTCCGGAGTACGCGGAAATAATTTTGTAATAACACCGTAGCTCTCACCGCTATCCAAAACTATGCGGACAGCAGATAGCTGGCGGAAATGATTGCCAATCACGCCCAATATCGCCACCGGCTTTTCCTGTCGTTTCAAAAGCAGTTGTAATTGATTTAGCGCATTGAGATAGTTACCATCGCTCAAAGACTTGGTGATTTCAAACACCAGCACTTCCATAACCGGCTCAACCACGGCATCAATATCACTTTTTACGATGGTATCCGCACCGGAATAAGCACAAATTTTTGTAATCTCGCCGGATAAAACCGTCATCGTACCGCCGGTTAGCTGAATTAAATACTTACATAAATTCGGCGCAATATTTTTTCCATTTGCCGCAAAATGCCGGACAATCCACGGTATCAAATCATTTTCACTCTGTTTGGAAAACTCGACAAGATATCCATTTTCCACCATCGCCTGATAAAGCTTCTTAAAACGTCCATCCGGATTCCAAGGCGTTGTTTCATAGGTAAAAAGCACGGTACAATACTCCGGAATATCCGAAAGTATCTGCGCCATTTTCTCCCGCTCATCCTCATTGAGCTTAAAAACATCTATATCATCCACCCAAATGAGCGTATGCTCTGCCATTACAGGCAAACTCTCCACGCAATCCGATAATGCGCGGATATCAAAATTTTCCTGGGTGATTTTATGAAAATTGAAGGATTCGGTTAAATCGTCCACCATTTGCTTTTTCAGCAGGGAAACATAGTGGTTTCGCAAAAAGCTTTCCTCGCCAAAGAATACATACAAATGGGCATACTCCCCCGCCTTTAACATTCTTTTCAGCTCTATGGGATTGTTGGTTGGCGCTTTTTCCTTTGCCATTTGTTTCACCCCCGAATGAGAATGGTTCCGTCTGTGTCTGTACGGCAGATGTGACAGTAGAATAATTTTAAGCGGTCAAGCACCGCTTGGGCAGGATGACCGTAGTAATTTTCTTCTCCCACACTGATAATTGCCATATCCGGCTTCGTTGCCTGCAATAGTGGCAAGCCTGTGGCAGAGGCAGAACCGTGGTGCCCAACAATCAGCGCATCTAATTTCGGCAGCTCCGTTTGTGCTAACAAATCAGCTTCACCGGAGAAGTTGCGGTCACCTGTTAACAGTATATCACAGTTTTCCCGCTGAAACAAGACGCATAAGCTGCTTTCATTATCGTCCTTCTCCGGGTCCCCTGCAAATAGCGTAAATTTCATATCTGCATCAAGAACTTCTGACTGTTCCGCTACCCAACAAATGCGGTCGGCATACTGGTTTGCAAGCTCCGCTTTTATATTGCCGGTGTCCGGAATGACCGGTAAATATAGTGTTTTTACGGATATTCTGTGCAGAAGGTTTTGAACTCCTCCGGCGTGGTCATCATCATAGTGGGTTAAGATAATGCCGTCTATGTGAACAATTCCCTGGCTGAGGAGCTCTGCTGCCACAGTATCGGCAGCCATATTTTCATCGTCTCCGCCACAGTCTACAAGATAAGTTTTGTCCTTTGACTGAAACAGCACCGCCTGTCCCTGCCCAACATCCAAGATAGTTACACGATAATTGTCCAGTTTTGGCGTCAACCAGGAAAGAAACAGCGTGGCGAACAAACCGAACACCAAGCAAGACACAAACATAACAGGTCTTTTCTTTTTGCTGATGAGCATCACTATAAATAACGCATATGCAAAAACGAGGAATGCAACAACATAATTGCTGCAAGTATATAGTGCCGCAAAATGGGGTTTTGACATCAGCCTTGCCAACAATAAAACATACCGTATTGGAAGTGCCAATACCTTACCTAAAAATACGGCAGCCGGCATCCAAACAGCACCTAAAACACAGCAAAGCATAATGCCATAGAATATAAAACTAACAACCCATAAAGTCAGCAAATTGGTTAGAACACCAACCAAGCTGACTGTTCCAAAATAGATGGCACTAAGAGGCGTTGTGGCAACCGTGGCACTAATGCTGATGGCAACCGATGCACAAAGCCATCGGATAATTCTTGTTCTTAGGGTATAACCCTTAGGCTCACCCAATTTTCTCAACAGATACTCATAAAGTGGCAGATAGAACAGAAAAATGCCCACAATGCAACCAACCGAAAGCTGAAAACTCACCGAGGTTATGGTCAGCGGATTAACTAAAAGCATCGTAAGCACAGCAAAAGCAAGAGAAGTTGGCGGATCATATTCCTTATTGAGCAAAAGCGCCAAAATCATAAGTCCTTGCATAACACAGGCGCGCACCACAGAGGGTGTGAAACCGGCAATTGCAGCAAAGACGAACAAACAGGGAATACCCAAAATTGCAGTCAATGCGCGCCGTTTTCCAGTAAAGACATAAACAAGTGTGAAAAGAATAGAAACGTGTAGTCCGGAAACCGCAATCACATGGCGAATGCCACTAATTTTAAAGGCAGTGTCCTCTTCATAAGTTAAGAGACTACTATCTCCAAGCAGCAATGCACGGGCAAATGCCAGTGCATCTTCCGGAAAAACCCGGTCTAAGATATCTGTGATGTTTCTGCGAAGTACAGAAGCAAAAAAGCGGAGCGGGGCTTTCTGCGCGGTAGTGCAGGTAACGTTTTCGTCCGCATAAGCAAGAAGGAATATTCCATTTCCTTGATGATAGGTTGAGCCCTGTATGGAATCCGGTGTAGTCAAACGCAAACGAAACGCACCACTGAGTACATCTCCGGGAGAAAGAGCATTCGGTGAATTTAAGTAGACACGGATTTGATAAGTTTGCTTTGCAAGGCGAATTGTGCCGTCTGCAGCGATGCCGTAATCTGTATCATAGCTATAATCGGAAATTATGACTTCTGTTTCCAAAGTCTGTCCGTCATATTGGTTAAGAGGAGAAATATGAAACTGATGATATCCCCATTGCCATATAGCGCCAACAACAATACCCAATGCAATCAGAAGAAATAGTTTCCGGCGGTTGCTTTGAAAAAGCAGGCTGGCAAGACACAAAATCACACTTAGAGCCACTAACCATAGCACAACGCCCAAATATACGCCCAAGGCGCAGGCAATTGTAAAACCAACGGTAAACCACACAAGCTTTCGCACAGGCACTCCCCCCTTTCCTGTAAAATGGACGCTGCCGGGTGGCAGCGTCCAAATATGAAACTTATACCTTGGAAGCTACAAAATCATCTACAAGGGCAAGGGCATCGTCAATCTTGTTGACATCCTTACCGCCGCCCATAGCACTATCGGGCTTACCGCCACCGGAGCCGCCGCAGGCAGTACACACCAGCTTCACCAAATCGCCAGCCTTTAAGCCCTTGGCTACTGCATCCTTGCCGCAAACAGCTAAGAAGGTAATCTTATCGCCGTTGACAGTAGACAGGACTGCAACCACGTTGGAAGCCTTGTCCCGCAGAGTGTCGCCCATTTGGCGAAGCTTGCCCGCATCCGCATCGGGCACATTGGCGGTAATCACGTGGAAGCCGCCCACATTTCTTGCACCAAGCAGGAACCGGTCAGCATCACCGGCAGTCTGCCGTGCTTCGTAGGATTCAATGGCTTTCTTCAGTGCCTTGATTTCCTCGATTTGGCTTTCCAGCTTTGCTGCCATCTCAGCGGGCTTTGTCTTCAAAATCGCACAGGCATTGTAAACACGCTGACGTGCAAGCTCCATTTCCGCCAGGCAAGCCTTACCGGTAATGGCCTCAATACGGCGGACACCGGAGGCAACGCTGCCTTCACTTTCAATACGGAAAGGACCTACCTTGGCGGTGTTATCCAGGTGGGTACCGCCACACAGTTCGATGGAATAGCCGCCCATATTGACAACGCGGACGGTATCACCGTACTTTTCGCTAAACAGTGCCATTGCGCCCATCTGCTTTGCTTCTTCAATGGGCATTTCCCGCACATCAATACCATAGCCCTCCAGCACAGCGGATTGGACAATGGAGTCGATTTTTGCCAATTCTTCGGCAGTTACCGCGGAGTAATGGCTAAAGTCGAAGCGGAGTCTGTCCGGCTCCACCAAAGAGCCTGCCTGATGCACGTGGTCACCCAAAACAGACTTTAATGCCTTTTGCAGCAGATGGGTTGCGGAGTGGGCGCGCATAATCGCCTTGCGGCGTTCTACATCAATAGCTGCGCAGACAGTATCGTCCACCTTCAGCATACCCTTATCCATTGTACCGCTGTGCAGGTATCTGCCGCCTTTGTCCTTCTGCACATCGGTGACCTTAAAGCGACCGTCACCCAGCATCAACACGCCGTGGTCGGCAGCTTGACCGCCCATTTCCGCATAAAAGGGCGTCTTGTCCAAGACTACAACGCCTTTTTCACCGCCGGCAATGGAACCGGTAACTTCTTCGCCAACGCACACCGCAACAACCTTTGCATCACAGTTATATACATCATAACCTACGAAGTCGGTAGCGGTCACATCAGAGCCGAAATCAATACCAGCCCAGCCCAAATCGCCCAAAGCCTTACGCGCCTCACGAGCCATCTCCTGTGCCTTCTTGCGGCAAGCCTGATACTTGTCCATATCCACGCTCATACCTTCGTCTTCCACCATTTCCACAGTCAGGTCAATGGGGAATCCATAGGTGTCTGCCAGCAAGAACGCGTCCTCACCGGAGAACACACTCTCGCCGTTTGCCTTGTGAGCGGCCAGCTTCTCGCCAAAAATACGCATACCGGTATCAATGGTGCGGGCAAAGGTTTCTTCTTCGTTCTTAACCACCTGAATAATGTGCTGTGCACGCTCACGCAGGTAGGTGTAGTGGTTTTCGTTTTCCTGAATAACCGTTTCCACCACCTGATACAGGAAGGGCTTATTCACGCCCAGGAGCTTGCCGTGACGGGCAGCGCGGCGGAGCAATCGGCGAAGCACATATCCCCGCCCCTCATTGGTGGGCTGCACGCCGTCGGCAATCATAAAGGTAGATGCACGGATATGGTCGGTGATGACACGCAGGCTTACATCGGTCTTGGTGCTCTGACCGTAGGCTGCGCCGGTGATTTTGGTGACGTGGTTGGTAATGTTCATAACCGTGTCCACATCAAACAGGGAGTTTACATCCTGACAGACAACTGCCAGACGCTCCAGACCCATACCGGTGTCAATGTTCTTTTGTGCAAGCTCCGTGTAATTGCCGTTGCCGTCATTATCAAACTGGGAGAACACGTTATTCCAAACTTCCATATACCGGTCACATTCGCAGCCAACCTTACAGTCAGGGCTGCCGCAGCCGTACTTTTCACCGCGGTCATAGTAAACCTCACTGCAAGGGCCGCAGGGACCGGAGCCGTGCTCCCAGAAGTTATCGGATTTGCCAAAACGGAAGATTCTATCGGCGGAAATGCCGATTTCCTTATTCCAGATTTCAAATGCTTCCTCGTCATTTTCATAGATAGACGGGTACAGGCGGTCAGCCTCCAAGCCGACAACCTTGGTCAAAAACTCCCAGCACCAAGCAATGGCTTCATGCTTAAAATAGTCACCAAAGGAGAAGTTACCCAGCATTTCAAAGTAAGTGCCGTGACGGGCAGTTTTGCCAATGTTCTCAATATCGCCGGTACGGATACACTTCTGGCAGGTACAGACGCGGCGGCGGGGCGGCTCCACCTCGCCCTTGAAATAAGGCTTCATCGGTGCCATACCGGAGTTAATCAGCAGCAAGGATGCATCATTTTGGGGAATGAGAGAAAAACTGGGCAAACGCACGTGATTCTTGCTCTCAAAATAAGACAGGAACATTTCACGCAATTCGTTTACGCCATATGCTTTGGTTGCCATAGGAAAAACCTCCATAAAAATAAAAATACCCGTCCCTACGCATAGGGGCGAGTTGGTCGCGGTACCACCCTAATTCGTCCTGAAAAGGACATCTTAGACGCTCTGTAACGGGAGCACCCGTTCCGGTCATCCCGGACGGCTTGGAAGTGGCTTACAGGCTCTAAACAGAGGGCTTTCACCAATCCCCTCTCGCTTGTGATGTCCGACACCTGTTTGGTTTCCGCATTGCTTTTGCATATCATGTTTATTTTACCATAAACCGCTAAAAAGTCAACAGATTTCTCATTATTTAGAATAACCGGCAGTATCTACTGCCGGTTATTTATAATTTGGAAAGTATTCTTTTACAAAGTCCACCTCTTGCACTTGGAATGATTTACCATTCAGGTGGCTTAGGCTTCCTGCGTCGGTGGTAAAGGTGAATGTCAGCTTATAGGAATACAGGGCTTGGTAATTCCGGTCGAACCGTTTGTCCAGCTTGCCATATTTTCCGTCACCCAGCAAGGGGTGACCGGCGTGGGCAAATTGGGCACGGATTTGGTGGGTCCTTCCGGTAATCAGCTCACACTCCACAAGGGATAAGCCTTTACCGCTTGCCAAGGTCACATAGTTGGTTTGGCAGGTTTTCGCCCCGGGTTTTGGAGTATCAGAAACAAACACCCTGTTCTTTTTGGCATCTTTGAAAAGATAGCCTTTTAAGCTGCCCTTAGATGGCTTGGGGGTGCCTTCCACAATTGCCAAATACCGCTTATCCAGTTCCCTGTCCTTGATTTTTTGGTTCATCACTCGCAGCGCTTCTGCGGTTTTGGCGGCAATAACGATACCGCCGGTGTTACGGTCAATGCGGTTACACAACGCCGGGGTGAAGGCATTCTCCCCTCTCGGCGACCACTCTTTTTTCTGATACAGATATGCCTGTATGTGGTCAATCAGCGTTCTGCCGTACTCAGCGCCATCGTGGGGATGCACCGCCAAGCCCGGACGCTTATCCACCAGCAAAATCTGGTCATCCTCATATACAATATTCAGTTTGGGCGTTGCCACAGTCAAAAATGCGTTGTCTTCACGGGGTTTATCAAAAAACTCGTCATTGATATACAGCTGCAGGACATCCCCTTCACACAGCCGCGCATCCCGTTCCACGCGCCCGCCATTGCGTTTGATTCGCTTAATGCGAATATATTTTTGCGCCAGTGACGCAGGCAAAAGTGGCACAGCTTTCGCCAAAAAACGGTCCAGCCGCTGACCTGCATCATTGTTACCTATAGTAAATTCTTTCATACTTACTCCCGATTTTCGGAGAAATGCTTATCCATTTGCTGGGTAAACTCCAAAGCAGGATTATAACCCATTTTCCGTTGGCGGTTGTTCATAGAAGCAACCTCCAAAATCACTGCAAGATTTCGTCCGGGTGTAATGGGGATGGTGTTCATCGGAATCTGGACACCCAAAATATCCATATACTGCTCCTCCAGGCCCAAGCGATCATAGACCTTCTGCTGGTCCCAGGGCACAATGTTTACAACCAGGTTAATCTCGTTTTCTGCCTTGACAGCACCCATACCAAACAGCTTTGCCACATTGATAATACCAATGCCGCGAAGCTCCACATAGTTACGGATAAGAGATGGCGCAGTGCCCACAAGGGTTTTATCAGAAACCTTTCGAATTTCCACGGCATCATCTGCAATCAGGCGGTGTCCGCGTTTTAATAGCTCAATCGCCGCTTCACTCTTACCGATACCACTATCGCCGATGAGCAGTAAGCCTTCGCCGTAAACCTCCATAAGTACACCGTGACGGGTAATGCATGGCGCTAAAACAGTTTTTAGATACGCAATAATATCCGAGACGATGGTGGAAGTAGCTTGCTTGCTGCGAAGGATCGTGATATTGTGCTTTTTTGCCATTTCCAGGCACTGAGGATCCGGGACAATATCTCTGGCAATGAGAAGCGCCGGTGATTTGAAGGAAAACAGGCGGTCGAAGGTCATAGAACGCTCCGCATCAGTCAGCTTTTCCAGATAGCTGACTTCCACATTGCCCATAACCTGCAGACGAACGGGCTCAAAGTGGTCATAATAACCGGCAAGCTGCAAACCGGGACGGGCAACATCCACCACAGTTAAACGAATAGATTCATAGTCTGTTGCAGCAAAGGCAACTTCCAATCCAAATTCCTTTACCAGCGTTGTAAGCGGCACACTGTGAATATCGTGCATACCTTCACCCCTTTCGTTGATTGTAACCATTATACCGACTGTTTTGCCGAATATCAACATTATTTTCAAAAAACTAAAAAATTTCCAAAAAAACACTTGCATTTTTCGAAAATATATAGTATCATATCTAAGCGCCTGTTTGGGCGTAGTTTTGAGTTTACATTTCGGATAGGAGGTGCAGTGTATGGCGAAGTGTGATTATTGTGGCAAGGGCGTTACCTTTGGTATTAAGGTTTCCCACTCCCACAGACGTTCCAACAGAACTTGGAAGCCCAATGTTAAGCGGGTTAAGGCCATTGTGAACGGTACTCCGTGCCATGTGTATGCTTGTACCAGATGCCTCCGTTCTAACAAGGTTGAGCGGGCTGTCTGATTTTCCCAGCAACCAATAGCGGCATTGCAATCGCGATGCCGTTTTTTGCTGCCCAAATTTATCAAAAAAACGGTAGGCATTTGTGCCTACCGTTTTTCTTATTTTCTGTTTGCTACGCTGCTGCGCACCAATGCCCGCTTTAGCCTTGCCTTGGCAAGCTTAACCTCTGTAAGCGAAGCATCCTTGTTTTGCAGGACAGCCTCTGCCCGCAATTTCGAAGCATTTGCCCGTTCAGCATCAATTTTATCGGACCATTCAAAGGTAATGGGCAGCAGAGAAACCGCTCCGTTTAAAACAGAAATCATACCGCCCATACACGCGCCGTAACATTTCTTTCCGTCCAGCCGAATCATGGCTTCGCCCATTCCCAAGGAAGAAACGAAGTTAATATGCCCTGCCAAGATGCCCACATCGCCGGTGGTGGTGCGGACAACCACTTCTTCTGCCATACCTTCAAACTGAACGCCATCCGGTGTAATAATTTTCAAGGAAAAGGGTGTCATTTTCCCTCACCTCGATATTTTTCCACCACTTCGTCAATACCGCCTGCATAGAGGAAGTAAGACTCGGGAATTTCATCGTGCTTACCCTCGATAATTTCCCGGAAACCGCGTATGGTCTCTTTCAGGCTGACGTATTTACCCTGGTAGCCTGTAAACTGCTCCGCAACCTCAAAGGGTTGAGACAAGAAACGCTGCACCTTTCTGGCGCGATTGACCGTTTGCTTATCCTCTTCCGACAGTTCATCCATGCCCATAATGGCAATGATGTCCTGCAGTTCTTTATACCGCTGCAAAATTCTCTGCACTGCACGTGCAGTTTCATAATGCTCCAGTCCCACCACATCCGGCGTTAAAATGCGGGATGTAGAATCCAGCGGGTCAACTGCAGGATAAATACCCAGGGATGCAATTCCGCGGTCCAAAACAGTCGTAGCGTCCAAGTGGGCAAAAGTAGTAGCAGGCGCAGGGTCTGTCAGGTCATCGGCAGGCACATAAACGGCTTGTACAGAAGTAATAGAACCATTCTTCGTCGAGGTGATACGCTCCTGCAATGCGCCCATTTCCGTGGACAATGTGGGCTGATAGCCAACTGCCGAAGGCATACGGCCCAAAAGCGCGGAAACCTCAGAACCGGCCTGGGTGAAACGGTAAATATTATCAATGAACAGAAGAACATCCTGCTTTTTCACATCGCGGAAATATTCTGCCATTGTCAAACCCGAAAGGCCCACACGCATACGGGCTCCGGGAGGTTCATTCATCTGACCGTAGACCATCGCAGTCTTATTGATAACGCCGGACTCCTGCATTTCCCGATACAGGTCATTACCCTCACGGGTACGCTCGCCAACACCGGTGAACACAGAAATACCGCCGTGGGCCTTGGCAACGTTGTTAATCAGCTCCATAATCAAGACGGTCTTACCCACACCGGCGCCACCAAACAAGCCGATTTTGCCGCCCTTGGCATAGGGGCAGATCAGGTCAACCACCTTAATGCCGGTTTCCAAAATTTCGGTGGCAGGCTCTTGCTCATCGTAAGCCGGTGCGCTGCGGTGAATGGGCCAGGTTTGGGTTTGCGCTAACTGTGCGCCACCATCAATGGTCTGTCCCAACAGGTTAAACACGCGCCCCAGGCAATCTTCGCCTACCGGCACAGAAATCGGCGCACCGGTGTCTGTTGCGACAGCTCCCCGCTGCAAACCGTCGGTAGAGCTCATGGCAATGCAACGCACCACATTGTCGCCAATATGCTGGGCAACCTCTGCCACAACGCAGCTATCTCCGTTAGGAACTTCAATGGCGCTCAGCAATTCCGGCAAATGACCTTCCGGAAAACGAATATCCAAAACAGGACCCATAATTTGGGTAACTGTTCCCTTTTGTTTGTTCAAAGGATTCCACTCCCCTCTGCTTAAGAACCTGCCACAATTTCGGTAATCTCTTGCGTGATTGCCGCCTGTCGGGCACGGTTAAACTCCAAGCTTAATTTATCAATCATTTCGTCGGCATTACTTGTAGCCGAATCCATAGCTGTACGGCGGGCTGCTTGTTCAGATGCACGGCTTTCGCACAGTGCGCCGTAGATAAGGCCTGCCAAATACTCCGGAACAATCTCATCAAACACCTGAACACTGTCCGGCTCGTAGAGAATATCACTTACCTTGCTACCTTCACGGCCCGTGGTTTGTCTGACCAGCGGAAGCAGGCGCAATGTGGTAGGTATCTGAGAAAGCACAGAGACAAAATTTGTGTAGCCTAAATAAATTTCGTCATAGTCGCCATCTAAAAACCGCTTGCATAGTTCCTTGGCTATCGTAAAGCAATCACCAAGAGAAACTTCAGCCGCTTCCGTATAGGGCAACGACAATGTTTCTGCATTGCGATATTTAAAAAACTCCACCGCCTTTTTACCGATGGGCAGCACTGTTGCATCCTTACCTTCCATATCAGCCATAATAAGCTTTAACACGTTACTGTTATAGCCGCCTGCCAAACCACGGTCACCGGCAATTGCCACATACAAGGCCTTATTCCCATCCCTTGCATTCAGGTAGGGGGATGAAAAATCACAACTGGCATCCACGATTTGGTGTAGCACAGAATACAGCGTTTCAAAAAAAGGTCTGGAAGCCAACACCTGACTTTGAGCGCGCCGCAGTTTGGACGCTGCCACCATTTCCATTGCCTTGGTGATTTGCCGCGTTGCCTGCATACTACGGATTCGGGTCTTAATCTCCTTTGTTGAAACCCCAGCCATAGCTTAAATCTCCTTTCCCAGCTCACTTAAAAGCTGGGTAATTGCAGACTTCAAGGTTTCCTCTGTGTCAGGCTCAAGCTTTCCGGTGGTGCGAATGGCATCCAAAACAGAACTGTATCGGTTTTCCATAAACTCGCGCAGCCGCAGCTCAAATTCCGGAACATCTTCAACACGGATATTGTTCAGGTAACCGCCGGTAACTGCATAGATGATGCACACCTGATGGGCTACCTCCACCGGCTCTTTGTTCTTTTGCTTGAGAACTGCAACAATTCGCTCACCCAATGCAAGGCGGGCTTTGGTGTCGGCATCCAAGTCAGAGCCGAACTGGGCAAAGCTTTGCAGCTCCCGATACTGGGAATAAAGCAATTTCAAAGAGCCGGCAACCTTTTTCATTGCCTTAATTTGCGCTGCACCACCAACACGGGACACAGAAATACCAGGGTTTACTGCAGGCATAACACCGGAGTTAAAGAGCTCTGTCTCCAGGAATATCTGTCCGTCGGTAATAGAAATCACATTAGTGGGGATATACGCAGACACGTCACCTGCCTGGGTTTCAATAATAGGAAGCGCAGTTAAGCTGCCACCGCCTAATTCTTTGGACAAATGCGCGGCGCGCTCCAGCAGCCGGCTGTGAAGATAGAATACATCACCGGGGTAGGCTGCCCGTCCGGGGGGACGGCGAATGAGCAAGGAAATGGCGCGGTAGGCAACCGCGTGTTTACTCAGGTCATCGTAAATCACCAAAACATCCTTGCCCTGATGCATAAAATATTCGCCTATTGTGCAGCCTGTGTAGGGTGCAATGTACTGCATCGGCGCCAATTCAGAAGCCGTTGCAGACACAACAATCGAATAATCCATTGCGCCCGCCAATGTCAGATCCTCCACAATCTGCGCAACCGTGGAACGTTTCTGTCCGATGGCTACATAGATACAGATTACGTTTTTGCCCTTTTGGTTTAGAATCGTGTCGGTTGCGATGGTGGTTTTTCCGGTTTGACGGTCACCGATGATCAACTCGCGCTGACCTTTACCGATGGGAATCATCGAGTCGATAGCCTTGATGCCGGTCTGTAAAGGCTGGTTAACCGGCTCGCGGTCAATGATGCCCGGCGCAGGGGTTTCCACAGGACGATAGTCTGACGCCTCCACAGGGCCCTTGCCGTCAATGGGCTCGCCCAAAGCATTCACAACGCGTCCAATCAAGGCCTCACCCACAGGTACGGAAACAACCCGACCTGTGCGTTTGACACGGTCACCTTCCCGAATGCCGTTGTCCGTACCCAGAATAACTACGGACACAGAATCCTCCTCAAGATTTTGTGCCATACCGAAGGAACCGTTGGGAAATTCCACCAACTCGCCTGACATACAGTTATCCAAGCCGGAAACCCGGGCAATACCGTCGCCCACCAGAATGACCACACCGGTCTCGCTGGTCTCCAGCTTTGCTTCATAATTTTTGATTTTCTGACGAATGATTTTCGTCAATTCTTCCGGTCTTAACTCCATAGTGTACCTACTTTCAAAGTACCGTAGTATTTAATTGGCTGCGAAGTGTCTCCAGCCGGTTTTTCACCGTTCCGTCCACTCGCTTACCGTCAAAGTCCAGGCGCACGCCGCCCAGACAAGCAGGGTCTACCCGATTCGTCAGCTCCACTGTTTTACCGGTCACCTGCTCTAATTTTTCTTTTAGGCGGGCATGTTGGTCACTGCTTAAGGGTACTGCAGTGACTGCCAGAACCAAAACAATACCATTGTCTGCATTATACTGCTCACGATATGCTTTAATACAGCCGTGAACGTGCCGAATATATCCCTTTTCTGTGAGAATTTTTAAAAAATTCAAAACATAGGGATGCACACGCCCTCCAAGGCACTCGTCCAAAAGAGTGCTTCGTTCCTGCTTGCTGATGCCGGGGTTGGACAGAAGATGGATAAACTCCGTTTCCATCGCAAACACGCCTTGTAGGGACAAAAGCTGCTGCAAAATTTCTTCTGATAACCCTTCATCCACTGCAAGTCCATACAGCGCTTGGGCATAGGTTACAGAAATATCCGTCATTGCCCGCCACCCAATTCTGCAATAAACTGCTCCACAAGGACACTCTGGTCAGCTTCCGTCAAGCTGTGACCCACCACCTTGCCGGCAATGTCCACTGCCAAATCTGCCAATTCGTCCTTGGCATCGTTTAAGGCTTTTTTCTTTTCCCGGGCGATATCTGCCTCAGCCTTGGTGCGGATTGCGTCTGCCTCTTCATTGGCTTGACGGAGAATCTCCTCCTGACGGGCCTGTCCCCGGGCAGTTGCCTCTTTCACAAGACGCTCGCCGGTTTGCTCTGCCTCAGACAGTTTCTGCCGATAATCCGTTTCCATTGCCAGAGCATTTTCCCGCGCCTGTTCTGCGTCAGCATACATCGTATCTACTTCCTGCTGACGGTCTTCAATCATTTTCATAACCGGCTTAAACAGAAACTTTTTCATCACCAGGAACAACGCCACAGTGTTGAGGAGTGTAAAAGCCGCAGTCCAGGGGTTTACGCCCAGTAATTCTTCAAATCCCACTTGCTTTGCTCCTTTCGCTATTTACAAGAAAGGTTCTTAGTTCACAGCAAACAAAATAAGGAAAGAAATGAGCAAAGCGTAAATACCGGTAGTTTCGGTAATGGCACAGCCCAAAATCATATTGGTACGCAAATCGCTGGCAGCCTCAGGCTGACGGGCAATGCCCTCCAAAGCCTTACCAACTGCATTACCTTCACCAATTGCAGGGCCGATTGCACCGATACCCATACACAGGCCGGCACCGATTGCACAAGCTGCTTTAATAATTGCATGTTCCATAATAAATTCCTCCAAATATATTTGTTATTTTTATGAAGCCGCTTCCTCAGGAGGCGGACAAGCACCGGCAATGTAGACCATACTGAGTAGACTGAATACAAAAGCCTGAACAAAGCCGGAAAACAAGTCGAAATAAATCGATAAAACCGCGGGGATACCAAATTGCAAAAAGGGCACTGCTGTTAGAACGCCAAAATACTCCAGGAGTCCCAAAGCGCCGGTCACAGCGAAGAAAATACCGAAAATTTTTCCGGACAATTTCTTTTTCCGGAAGCCGGAAAACACAAGCAATACGCCCAACACCAGCACCACAACAGGAACTGCCACGGTTTGGGATACCAGCCGAATGAGAAAAGACGATGCCATACTCAGGGCTGTATAGAGTATGGTCGTAATCACGCCGCCACCTGCAACATTTCCGAAATGACGAAACGCCATAGAAATGGGCTGGGCAATTTCGGACACGATATTCATCGGGGTCATCACCACAACCGGTTCTGTAAAGCCTTTTAACCAGCCAAGAATGCCATTATGCCTAATGTTTTGATACCAGATGATGACGGTGGTCATCACAGCCCAAGTCAGTGGTACACTTAAATCTGCGGTAGAAGAACGCAAAAAACCTGTCAGACCGATAAACGAACCGCAAATAGATGATAAGAAAATCGTTCCGATATAAGGTGTCCAATGGACGTTGTGCTTTCCCATTGTATCGCGCACCATATTGTGCAGCAGCATCACGCCTTTTTCTGTCAAAACCTGCAGTTTTCCCGGTCGGCGTGTTAGGTTTCTTCCCAAAAAATAAGAGGCAATTCCCAAAAAGAGCGTTACAAGAAGGACAGAAAGAGTCGTCTGTGTAACAGGAATTCCGCCGAAAACGGGAATGATGAAATAGATATACGCACCGGTCACATCCACATTCACAGTCTTTCATCCCCTTTCTTTCGGAAAAATTCTCCAAAGGTCAATATTGGACGAACAAAGGCAAGCGGCAGCACCAAGGGCAAAACATCACACAAACCGCTTTTTGCAAATGCAAACAAAGCAAGCGCCAGCAGCGCATAGCGTCCCAACATGGACATCTGCAGCAGTGACTTGCCTCCCTTGACATTTTCCGCCTCAGCCTTATCTGCAGCCAGGCAAACGCCGACTGCCATAAAAAAGAAATTTAACGTTGCCAGCAACAAACCCACAATTACACCCAGCAGCACTTTCTGCGTAAAACGGCTCAGCAAGGCATAAATCCCCACCATCGCGCCACATAAAATGAGTTGTCCGATTAGTACAATTGCTGTTTGACGAAACACTTCCTTACGGGATTGCATATATACCTCCCTAAATGTGCTCATTGAAGGAAACAGGCGTTTCTTTCTCCTGTTCCGTTTTACTCATATGAAGCATTGCTTTCAGACTGCTCCGCAGCCCATCGATTGCGCAAATAAGCCCAAGTGCAATTGCCCCCCAAATGACCCAACTACCCCAGGAAAACCGCTCCTGAAGCCGTACTGCCAAATAAATAAAGCACAGTGGCGGCAATGCAACACTAAGACCCAACTGGGTTAGCCAGACAATGATTTTCATATTTTTCACGCCGACGCCCCCTTACGCAATATATAGAGTTATTATATTACAAATAGTGATCGTTTGCAATAAAATCCTATATATATAATAAAATTTTTACATTTTGAAATATATTGCCCAAAAGAAGAAAAAACCCTTTTCATTTTACCCCAAATATAGTAAAATAATTTATCGAAAGGGTGTGAATAAGGAATGGAGCAAGAAGTGTTACAGGGCGTAATTGCCGCCGTTATTTACGAAAACTATGAAAACGGCTATGCCGTGTTACGTCTACACTGTCAAGACGGGCAAACCGTTACCGTTGTGGGCACCATTCCCCTGCCTGTTGCCGGAGAGCAGCTTATGGTCACCGGCAAATGGATCAGCCACCCCAGTTATGGGAAACAATTTGAAGCAGAATTTTTGGAGCGGCTAATGCCACAAACCAAAGCGGATATTATGGGTTATCTGTCCAGCCGCGTTATCAAAGGAATCGGCCCGAAAATTGCCGCCAGAATTGTGGAGCATTTTGGGGAAAATACCCTGAAAATTATGGAACAGCAGCCGGAACGGCTTGCAGAAGTACCCGGCATCTCCCCCGCAAAAGCAACCGCTATGGGCGAAGCATTTTTGACGCAGGTGGGTATTCGTCACCTGATGGAATTTTTTACCCTGCACCATCTGCCAGCAGAATTAGCTGTAAAAACCTATAAGCTATACGGTCCCAGTACGATGGACTTGCTGTTTGATGACCCTTATTTACTGATGGATGAGGATTTGGAAGCGCCCTTTGGCGCAGTTGACCAATTTGCCATTGAGTTGGGTGTTTCCGGGGATGACCGACGCCGTGTCGAGGCTGGAATTTTATTTGAGTTGCGCTACAATCTGCAGGCCGGACACAGCTTTTTGCCTTTAAACAAACTCATCGCTGCCACAGCGCAACTTTTATCCATTGGAGAGGACGTTATTTCCGAGGGCGTAACACGCCTTGTGGAATACGACCGGCTGGTTTGCGACCGACTGGCTGATATTGAAATTGCATACCTTCCGGAATTGTTTTCCGCAGAAATATATAGCACCCAGTGCTTACATAATCACAGCAAATTAACCTTCCCCGCCCCCAATCATTTGGATACGATTGTGCAGCACATCGCCCAAAATAGCGGTGTCTGCTATTCCGAGCAGCAAAAGCAGGCCATATTCAGCGCTGCCACTTCCGGTCTTTTGCTGATAACCGGCGGTCCGGGCACCGGTAAAACCACCATTGTCAACGGCATCTTGGACCTTTACGACAATTTGGGCATCCACTGTGTGCTGGCTGCCCCTACCGGACGCGCCGCAAAGCGGATGACTGAAATCACCGGACGGGACGCCTCCACCATCCACAGATTGCTGGATGCCGGAATTGACCCCCACACCGGCAAGATGTTCTTTGCGCGAAACGAAAGTAATCCCCTAAAAGCCCAGGCGGTGATTGTAGATGAGATGTCTATGGTGGATGTCCAGCTTCTATATAGCCTGCTGCAAGCCATCCCCGCCACTGCACGCATCATTTTGGTTGGTGACCCCGACCAGCTACCTCCTGTTGGTCCCGGATTTCCTTTTCAAGATATGCTTCGCAGCAATATGCTGCCCTGTGTGCGTTTGACCGAAATTTTCCGTCAGGCACAGCAAAGCTTGATTGTTGTCAACGCCCACCGCATCAACCAGGGCATTATGCCGGAGCTGCGGGATGTGAAAAATGATTTCTTTTTTCTGCCCTGTCGCACAGAGGATTCCGTAGGACAAACCATTGCCGGTCTGTGTGCCACACGGCTACCCAAGAATATGGGCATCCCCGCCGACCAAATCCAGGTTCTCTCCCCCACCAAAAAGGGTTCGGCTGGAACCGCTGCATTAAATAAGCTCCTGCAAGGACACCTGAATCCCCCTACACCCACCAAAAAAGAGCGGCTTTACGGAGAAATCTGTTTCCGCGAGGGCGATCGGGTGATGCAGATTAAAAATAACTACGATATTATGTGGCAGAAAACCGATGCGAGCACTGTGGGCACAGGTGTCTTCAATGGTGACGTGGGAATTATTCAGAAAATTAATCCCCAAAGCGAATCCCTTACCGTGGTATTTGACGATAAGTTTGTGGAATATGAATTTTCTCAGCTGAACGAGCTGGAGCTTGCCTATGCAATGACTGTCCATAAAAGTCAGGGCAGTGAGTATCGCGCGGTGATTTTGTCTGCGTGGAACGGCTCCCAGTATTTGCTGAACCGGAGCTTATTATATACCGCAGTGACGAGGGCGCGGGAGCTGCTCATCATTGTAGGTCGGGAGGAAACAGTGGCGGCAATGACGCAAAATGCCAAAATCGGACGCCGTTACACAGGGTTAAAGCTCCGGTTACAGGGAAAGGAGCAATAAATCATGCTCCATCTTCTCTTTCCGCCAAAGTGTGTGCTTTGCAAAAAATTGCTGACACATAACGAAACCGACCTATGTCACCACTGTCGGGAAAACGCGCCAATGTTTAAACGAGCAGAAAGAAATATTCCTTTTGTTGCACATTGGACAGCTTTGTGGTATTATAAAGATGCAGTGCGTTCCAGTCTGCACCGGTTTAAGTTTAGCGGTCGCAGAAATTACGCATCAATCTACGCGCAGCTTTTGGGCCTTAAGCTGCAAAACAGTTTTTTAGAACCAATCGATGTGCTGACCTGGGTGCCTGTATCCGCTCTTCGCAGATTAAAGCGCGGTTATGACCAGTCTGCGCTGTTGGCGCAAGCCTTGGGCAATGAATTATCGTTGCCTGCAAGCAGGCTTTTGAGAAAGGCGCGGCATACGCCGCCCCAATCTGGTTTGCGAGATGCCGCCCATCGCAGAGCAAATGTGTTAGGTGCTTATAAAGCAATGCACCCGAGCGACATTCAAGGCAAAACTGTTTTACTCATTGACGATGTGGTTACCACCGGTGCAACCGCCTCAGAATGCGCTAAAACCCTGATGACTGCAGGTGCTAAACAAGTCCTGTTCGCCGCAATTGCTGCGGCGCATAACGAAAAATAACTTTTATGTAGGTGAAATATATGGCTTTTCAATTTTTCTCCACCGACCTGGGTATCGACCTGGGTACATCCAATGTGCTGATTAGCGTTGAAAATGCAGGTGTTGTCCTCCGGGAGCCTTCTGTGGTGGCTGTGGATAAAAATACCGGCAAAATCCTGCAGGTTGGCTCTGCCGCGCGGAATATGCTGGGCAGAACACCGGGTAACGTGGTGGCAATGCAGCCTCTGAAGGACGGTGTGATTTCCGACCACGATATGACGGTGAAAATGCTGCAGGAGTTGTTCCGCAAGGCAATCAAAAGTAACCTGTTTAACCCCAAGCCCCGTGTGGTCATCAGTGTACCCAGCGGTGTTACCCAAATGGAAGAACGAAATGTAATCAACGCCGCCATCGAAGCCGGTGCACGCCGTGTGTATCTGATTGAAGAGCCGATGGCAGCTGCCTTGGGCGCCGGATTGGATATCAGCGGACCGAAAGGACATATGGTTGTGGACATTGGCGGTGGCACGACAGACATCGCTGTGCTGACAATGAACGGCGTTGCCAATTCCACCTCAACCAAAGTGGCTGGCAACACCTTTGACGAAGCAATCGTCTGGTACGTCCGGCAAAAGCACGGACTGATTATCGGGCAGAATACTGCAGAGGATGTGAAAATCCAAATCGGATGCGTATATCCCCCGCAGGCAGATGCCAGTATGTTGGTAAGCGGTCGGGATGTCAAGTCCTCCCTGCCCAGAAAAATCACGCTGTTGGCTTCTGAAATCTATCAGAACGTTCTGCGTTTGCTTGCCAAACAAATTGGCGACGAAGTTGTTTCCGTTTTGGAAGATACCTCTCCGGAGCTGGTGGGTGATATTGCCGAGACCGGTATTACTCTCACAGGCGGCGGCAGCCAGATTGCCGGTATGGAAGCATTTTTAACGGAGCGCACCGGCATCCCATGCCGCGTGGCAGATGACCCTGCCTCCTGCGTCGCTTACGGTTGCGGCAAGAGTCTTGGCTGGATCAGCACAATGAACGAGGGACCCATCAACATCGCCAAAAAGCGCATTATGCGCCGCGGCTAATTCATTCATAAACAAAATCGGTATTCGCCTTTTGGCGAATACCGATTTTTAATGGATTTATTTGGTTTTTACAGACTTGGAAGCACTCCAGGTGGAGTAAATTTTCGTGCCGCCGACTGTCTTGTAAGTACGCACCCGGACATAGTATTTCTTGCCCTTCTTAAGACCGGAAATGGTCTTGGAGCTTGTCTTGTAGCTGGTTACATTCACTGTCTTGGCGGATGTAAACTTGCTGCTGGTGCTGTACTGGATTTGATAACCGGTGCTCTGAGTTGTCACGCGGTTCAGCTTGACAGCAATTGCCTTACTCTTTGCAGTGAGCTTACTGATGCTTGCTGCCTTGGGTACAATCTTGAAGGTCAAGGTCTTGGTGCCGGAGTAGTTACCCTTGAACTTAATGGTGACCTTATATGTACCCACGTTCTTACGTCCGCTTGCATAAGAAACGGTGTAATCCGTGCCCTTCTTCAGGGTCTTGCCGGCAGAATCTTTTACCGTAACCGTAGGCGTCTTTGCCTTGCCGTTGTAGGTGTAAGAGGTTGCAGACAGCTTGACGGTACACTTGGCAACCTTGACGGGGGCAATCTTAAAGGTCAGCACCTTGGTGCCAGTATAGTTGCCAATCATCTTGACGGTGACTTTGTAAGTGCCCACGTTCTTACGTCCGCTGGCATAAGTCACCGTGTAATCCGTACCCTTCTCCAAGGTCTTTCCATCGACCGTCTCTACGATGACCCTTGGTTTTTTGGCAGTTCCATCATAAGTGTAGGAAGTTCTTGCTAAGCTGATTTTAAGAGATTTGATGGATTGCTTTTTCGCAGTCACTCTGAGCGTATATTCGGTACCGGCATCGTTACCATCATTGTCGAAGACGATATAATGCCAGCCACTATAGCTTGGCACAAATTCCCAACGTGCTGCATTGCCAATTTCGGTATATGAATACGGCAAAATATCGTTGCTCTTGGGATCTACTACCTCCAAAATGGTAGTGCCTGCATCGAGCTCGGAGTAATTTCCTATGGTCATATAATAAGTAGTGCCCTTGGTTAATTTAATCTTATAATAATCTTTATAAACGATATCATAAGACTCGTCAGCATATACTCCATAATAGGTCTTGTCTAAGGAAATTTGCGTGGCCTTTGTTTGATTGTTGTTATTCTCAATCTCCCAGCTTGACGACTTAGTGAATGTGTATTTATGCTTGGTTTCAATAGGTGCGGAAGATCTATACACATAAAAGTTTGGGTCAATGTTCATATAATATATGCCGGCATCCAAACCAATTTTATATGTGTAATACTCGCTAAAGGAGTTTTCCTGATCACCGGTATCCGCTGCCCATACCACGTCACCGTTCCCATCATACAACGTCAAATCATAGGAACATATTTCACCTTCATCATCAAAGGGTTTTGTTGCGCTAAAAGTAATATATCCTCGCTTGGATATCACAATTTTATTATAGCAATTCAGGTCATAGTTGCTATTTGTCCAATACTTGGTATTCCAAACATTATTCTTTAGTTCAATGGCGTTGGACGGAAGAGTGCCTGCTTCAGCAGCATTGACCTGAAATGCGTTAATTGGGAATAGAACAAATAGCATTATCAAAGTTAAACATACAGAAATAAACTTGGCTGTTTTTTTCACAATATTACCTCCTGTGAGATTGTTGGTTGTTTGTGTGTTCGGACAAAATGGCATCTCCTTCACATCACCCTCTCCAAAACAAAAAGTGCGGCTACCGAAGCAGCCGCACAAAAAACGCAAACTCCGATAGTCGCCAAACTAACTCAATGTGAAATGGGTGCTTAAGCACACACAAACAATGATGGAATTTGCATCTTTATCAAATTCACATTATTTGTATATGCAAAAATCAGCACATTTATCCGCAAAAAAGAAAAATGCACCCAATTTCACATCTATTAAGTTAGTTTGGCATATTTAGTGTAGCATATTGCACTTAAGATTGCAAGGGGGAAAATCCGCACACATCAAGGTCGTCATTTGAGATTGCCACGGCTTGCAAAGCAAGCCTCGCAATGACAGAGAAGAGACGATAGGTGTACCAAGAGATTGCTACATCGTCCCGAATGGAAATATTTACGGGCGGATGTGGGCATCCGCCCCTACACTTGTAAGGTCAAAGCAAGAAAAGGCAGACACGATGAATTATCGTGTCTGCCTTTGATTTACTTAGGTTCTATTAGAAGGGTTGTGCTTCTTCGTCTTCGTCGTCTTCTAAGGAGAACTCCAAAGTTTCGCCGCAGTTGGGGCAAATCATAGAGCCTTCTTCCAGGACGTCCTCGTCAAAGTTGATGACTTCGCCGCAAGCGCACTTGACTTCGTAGATGATGCTGTCCTCGTCGCCGTACTCGAAGCTCTCGTCCTCGAATTCGTCATCGTCGTAGTAATCGTCATCTTCTTCGTCTTCATCGTCATCGTAGTCCTCATCCTCTTCGTCAAGGATGTAGTCCTCAATGGCGTCCAGATCTTCTTCGATTTCGTCCAGCTCATCGGAAATAGCGATGGTGGGCTCTTCAATGTCCGTCAGACGCTTGGAAACGTCGCAGAGCAATTCAACGATCTTGGTGAACATCTTGCCTTCGGGCTTTTCTGTATCCAGCTCCAAGCCGTCCATATAACCTTTCAGGTAAGCAGCCTTTTCAGAAATGTTCATAATTTACTCCTTATTTTGCACGACCCAGGTATTCACCGGTGGTGGTGTCGATCTGAATCTTCTCGCCCTCGTTGATGAACAGGGGCACCTTGACCTCAGCGCCGGTCTCCACGGTAGCAGGCTTCAGGGTGTTGGTAGCGGTGTTGCCGGCAAAACCGGGTTCGGAAGCGGTAACTTCCAGCTCCACAAAACGGGGAGGCTCAACACCGAACACATTGCCCTTGTAACTCATAACAGTGCAGGTATCGTTTTCCTTGACGAACTTGAAGCTATCGTCCAAAGTGGAAGCATCAATGGGGATCAGCTCGTAGGTCTCGCCGTCCATAAAGTAGTACAGGTCGCCGTCAGAGTAGGAGTACTCCATCTTCTTGCGCTCAATGTAAGCGGTGGGG